>NZ_JBSGDZ010000018.1:0-217447 GCF_053602655.1 Sphaerisporangium sp. NPDC004334 | reverse complement strand
AGCGGCGTCGGCCACCAACTCCCCATGACCGGCCAACTCGCCTACGCCATCACCTTCCTCGGCCTCGACGGAACCTCCACCAACCCCACCCCCACCCCCACCCCCACGCCGACCGTCACCCCCACCGTCACTCCTACGCCGACCCCCACTCCGACCGGTGGGGGCAACGGGGCGATCAGGGGAGTGGGCTCCGGCCGGTGCCTGGACGTGCCGAACGCGAGCACCACTGATGGCACCCAGGTCCAGCTGTGGGACTGCAACGGGCAGACCAACCAGAAGTGGAGTTCCACCTCGGCGAGCGAGATCAGGGTCTACGGCAACAAGTGCCTGGACGCCGGCGGCAGCGGCAACGGCGCCAAGATCCAGATCTACTCCTGCCACGGTGGCGACAACCAGAAATGGCGGGTCAACTCCGACGGGAGCATCACCGGGGTGCAGTCGGGGTTGTGCGTGGACGCCGTCGGCGCCGCCACCGGCAATGGCACCAAGATCCAGCTCTACTCCTGCAATGGCGGCGGCAACCAGAAATGGACCTGGGCGAGCTGATCGCCGAGTTCCATGACCGGCTCGGCTCCCGGAGCCGAGCCGGTACCCCGGCCGAGCCGGGCGGAGGGCGTGGGCGCGTCACGGCCGGCTACTGAGTGACCATTATCGGCACACTGACGACGAGCATGCGATCGCATGTGTTGAGGTCGCCTTCGCCTACCCCGATCTCGCTATGGTAGCCCTTACCAGGCTATTCGATCTTGCCGGTGGCGGAGCGCAGAAAGCGCTTAGACTCGTCGCAAGCGATCGAGTGCGAGGCTTACCGCGACGCCGCGATCCTGCGTTGGGCCACGACATGGCCCGGCACCGGCCGCCGCGGCCGACCGGGCCGCGCCCGGACGGCCGGACGGCCGGTGGTCCGCGTGTCCGCGAAGACCACCGGCCGCGCCGTCGTGCCGGCTAGAAGCCGAGCGTGACGTGGAAGATCTTCTCGTTTCCGTTGTTCGGGATGCCGTCCTTGTCGCCCTGGGTGCTGGTGGTCAGCCACAGGCCGCCGTCGGGAGCGGGCTCCACAGTGCGCAGCCGGCCGTAGGTGCCGTTGAAGAACACCTGCGCGCTGGGCAGGCTGCTCCCGCTGATCGGCACGCGGTACAGCCGGGTGGCGCGCTCGCAGGCGATGTAGATCACGTCGCTCACGATGGCGATGCCGGAGCAGGAGCCCTCCGCCACGGGGTAGGTGCGCTTGGGCGCGATGTACCCGGCGGTGCCGCAGGTGCCCGTCGTCCCCTCACACGCCGGCCAGCCGTAGTTGCCGCCCTTGGTGATCAGGTTGGTCTCGTCCATGATGGAGTTGCCGAACTCCTGCTCCCACAGCCGGCCCTGCGAGTCGAACGCCAGCCCCTGCGGGTTGCGGTGCCCGTAGCTCCACACGTAGGTGCCGAACGGGTTGTCCGACGGCACGGTGCCGTCCGGGTTGAGCCGCAGGACCTTGCCGTTGAGGCCGTTCAGGTTCTGCGCGTTGTCGCCGTTCTGGGCGTCGCCGGTGCTGGCGTACAGCTTGCCGTCCGGGCCGAACCGCAGGCGGCCGCCGTTGTGGTACTTGTTGCGCAGGATCCCGGTGAGCAGGATCTGCTCAGAACTGAGGGTGAGCTGGTCGTTCTCCAGCTTGATGCGGACGATCCGGTTGTCGGTCGACGTCGTGTGCATCATGTACAGCCAGTGGTCGCTGGCGAAGGTGGGGGCGATGGCCAGCCCCATGAGGCCGCCCTCGCCGTCGGTGTCGTCGACGTTCGGCACCGTGCCGATGTTGGTCTTCGCCCCGGTGGCCGGGTCGAGGTGGATGATGTCGTGGACGTCCCTGCGGCTGTAGAGGATCGTGCCGTCGGGCAGCGTGAGCAGACCCCACGGGAGGTCGGTCTCGGTCGCGATCTGCGTCACCCCGCACACCGAGTCGGCGCACCCCCCGCCGGTGGTCACGGTCGCGGTGTTGCTGCGCGACGAGACGTTGGACTGCGCGTCGCGGGCCACCACGTAGTACTGGTAGCTCGTGTTCGCCGACAGCCCGCTGTCGATGAAGGTGGTGGCCGGCGGGTTGCCGGTGACCGTGCCCACCAGCGCACCGCCGCGGTAGACGAGGTAGGCGCGGACCCCGACGTTGTCGGTGGCCGCGGTCCACTGCAACGTCACCGTGGTGCCGGACGCGGAGCCGGTGAGCTGGCTCGGGGCGGTGGGCGCCTGGGTGTCGGACTGGCACTGCGGTGGCGTGATCGTGACCGTCGCGCTCGCCTGGGAGACGTTGCCCGCCGCGTCGCGCGCGTTGACGTACAGACCCCACGTCGAACCGGGGACCACGGTGAGGGTGGTGGACAGGGTGGTCCCGCTCACCGACTTCATCAGCTGGCCGTCGTGGTAGACGTCGTAGAACGCCACTCCGACGTTGTCGGTGGAGGCGCTCCACGCGAACGTGACCGAGTCGCACACCAGGCCGCTCACCCGCGGGTTGCCCGGCACCGTCGGAGGCTGGGTGTCGGCGCTTCCGGTGGACGTCGTCCACTTCTGGTTGCTCTGCCCGTTACACGTCCACAACTGCACCGGGGTGTTGTTGGTGGTCCGGCCTCCGCTCACGTCCAGGCACATGCCGGACTGCACGCCGACGATGCTGCCGTCGGAGTTGATCCGCCACTTCTGGCCGGCCGCCCCGGTGCAGGTGGAGATCTGCAGCGTGGCCGGGGGCGTGGTGTCCTGGCCGACCACGTCCAGGCACCTCGGGGAGCTGTACACCCGGAGCTCTCCCGCCGTGGTGGAGGTCCACATCTGGCTCGCCTGCCCGTTGCAGTCGTAAATGGTGACGCGGGCGCCTGGCGTCGTGGAGTTGCCGGCCACGGTCAGGCAGCGGCCGGACGCCACGCCGACCACGGTCGAGGTGGCCGCCGACGCGGGCGTCGAGCTCGCCACGATCATGGCGGCCACCGAGGCGAGCGCGGCCACGAAGGCGGCCAGAGCGCGCGGCCACGGCCGTCCACGGGTGGTTAAGGCGAACATTCGTATCAGTCCTTACCGGGGTCGTTCGAGGGTGGGGTTGCCAGGGGAGGGGTCTCGCGCGGCGCCGGCGGGACCGCGGTGCGCGGTCACCACTGAGAAGCCGGCCGGCGCATTGCGGCGACGGCGCGGCCCGGGCTCGGGGTACGGCGCCGCCGACCGCACCCCGTGAGGTCCGTTCGCTGCCAGATCCAGCAAAATGGGACAGAGTCCATCAAGAATGAACAGCACCTCTCTGACAATGCTGTCAGAAATCTGGTCATGATTCCCGACGAATGTGGCATATCGGATTGCCCGCTCACCGAAGCCGTCCGATGGCGGGCGGCACGCCAGGTCCGGCGACGGGGGCGCCTCACGCGGGTGACCGCGCCTTGACGTGGGGCTCGGCCGCGGGTGGTGGTGCCTCTGCGTCACATGGGACGCCACCTGAAGATCATCGAGCCCGAGATGAAACATTCACCGCCCGCCCGCTCCCCCGAACCCCTCTGCCCGAACCAGACCAGACCAGACCGCGAGATCGCGACGGACATGATCCACGCGCTGCGGTCGGCGAAGGGAGCGGGTGCACGAGGGCGGGAACACGCAGTCACATCCGACCGGCTACTGAGCGCAGCCTCTATCGTAATCACGGACGGCGTGGCGCGCCGGCGCGCCTTCGGAGCGTGGCGCGCCGCGCCCCGGAGGCGAAGGGGAGGGCGGCCGCGCCGCACACCACGGCCGACAGCAGCAGCGCGCACGCCGGTCCGGTCGCGGGGCCGAGTCCCATGAGGGCGCCCATGGCGGCCACGCCGAGCGTGGCGCCGGCCTGGCGGACCGCGTTGAGCATCCCTCCGGCGGCGCCGGCGCCGCCCTGGGGCGCGGCGGCGACCACGGCCGTGACGACGGCGGGCAGGACGAACGAGACGCCGAACCCGCTGAGCAGCAGCCCCAGGGCCAGCACGCCGTACCCGGCGCCGGCCGCGACGGCCCATCCCAGGACGGCCCCTCCCGCGGTGAGCAGCGCCAGTCCGGCGACGATGGGCGGGCGCGGGCCGAAGCGCGCCACGACGCGACCGGTGACCGGCGGGTTGAGCACGAACGGCAGCGTCAGCGGCAGGAAGGCCAGCCCGCCGGCGGTCGCGCCGAGGTGGCGGTCGCCCTGGAGCAGCAGCGGCAGCACGAACAGGCCGCCGTTGAGGGCGAAGCCGACCGCCGCGCCCGCCGCCAGCCCGGCCCGCACGCCCCCGGCACGCAGCAGCGCCGGGTCGAGCACGGGAGCCGGGCCGCGTCGCCCGAGGACCGCCGCCCCGGCCGCGAGCGGCACCACGGCGAGCCCGGACGCGGCGGCGTGCGCCCACGAACGCGAGCCCGCGGCGACCAGCGCGTCGGTCAGCAGTGCCAGCGCCCCGCCCGCCGCCAGCTGCGCCGGCCAGTCGATCCGCCGGTCGCCGCGCGGGTGGTCGGCCCACCGTCCGGCGACCAGGACGAGCACGAGCGCGGCGATCGGCACGTTGATCAGGAAGGTGGCCCGCCATCCGGCGAGATCGACCAGCGCGCCGCCGGCGACCGGGCCGGCCGCCACCGCGGCGCCGCTGATGGCCGCCCACGCCGCCACCGCCCGCGCGCGTTCGGCCGCGGCGGGATAGAGCCGCGCGATCAGCGCCATGGAGGCGGGCACGCAGGCCGCCGCGGCGACGCCGAGCAACGCGCGCGAGGCGACCAGCCACCCGAGCGCCGGGGCCAGGGCCGCCGCCAGCGAGCCCAGGCCGAACACCGCGACCCCCACGCGGAAGGCGCGGCCCGCGCCGTACCGGTCGGCGACCGCTCCCGCCGACAGCAGGCAGGCGCCGAAGACCACCGTGTACCCCGTGGTCACCCACTGCAGGCCCGCGATGGGGACGCGCAGCGAGGACGCCAGATCAGGCTCGGCGACCGACAGCACCGTCATGTCCAGCAACACCATGAAATATCCGAGCGAGATGCCCAGCAGCGCCGGCCACCGCCGACCGTCACGCCCCGCCCCGCGCGGCCACCCGCCCGGTCGGCGCCCCTCAACCGGGCGGTCGTCCGTCACACGGTCGTCCGCAGGATGACCCTCGTGACGGCCGCCCGCCGGATGGCCGTGCGCGGGATGGCGGCCCGTGGCGCGCGGCATGCCCGGCGAGGCGGAGGAGGAAGGGGAAGGAGAAACGCTCATGCGGCAACTGTCCGCGCCGGCGCGTTCGGCCTCCACCGCGCGGGCCGAACGCTCCGTTCGGAATTTCCGAACGCCGTCCGCAGGTTGGGACACGCATGGAACTGCGCCAGTTGAGCATCTTCGAGGCGGTGGTGCGGCACCGGACGGTGACCGAGGCCGCCGTCGCGCTGGGGATGGCGCCCTCCAGCGTCTCGGCACAGATCCGCGCCCTGGAGAGGTCGCTGGGCGTGGTGTTGTTCGAGCGCACCGCCAAGGGGATGCGTCTCACCGAGCCGGGCGAACGCCTGGTGACCTGGGCGGGCCGGTTGCTGGAGCAGGCCGGGCGGGCGCGCCGCGAGGTGAGCGGCGAGGCGGCCACGCTGCGCATGGGAGCGCTGGAGACCATCGCCGCCGTCCACGGGCCCCGCGTGCTGGCCAGGCTGGCCGGCCGCCGTCCCGGCCTGCGCGTCGAGGTCCGGCCGAGCGTGAGCCGCGATGAGTTGCTGGCCGAGGTGGCCGCCGGGCGGCTGGAGACGGCGCTGCTGCTGGACACCGGCGCCGCTCTTGGAGACCTCGGCTTCCACCCGCCGCGGGCGCCGCTGACCTTCGTGGACGTCGGCGCCGTCCCGCTCGTCCTGGTGGCCGCCCCCGGCCACCGGCTGGCGGGACGTCCCGTCCTGGCCGCCGGGGAGCTGTCCGGTGAGCGGCTGCTGGTCAACGCGGAGGGCTGCTCGTTCCGGATGGCCGCCGACCGGCTCATCGGCCCGGACACCGAACGGGTGCGGGCGGGCGGGGTGGCGGTGATGCGCGCCTGGGCCGAGCAGGGGCTGGGCGTCGCGCTGCTGCCCGATTTCGCCGTGCGGGAGGCGTTGTGCGCCGGGACGCTGGCCCGGCTCGCCCTCCCCGTGCCCGGCCTGAGCCTGCGGCTGGTCTGGCGGGACGACAGGGAGGACGTTCCCGGGCTGCGCGAACTGCTCTACGCGGCGGCGTCCTGAGCGAGCGAACCGCTCTCCGCGGGGTCCCCGTACGGCCCGGTGTCAGCGGCTTCACCGATCAGAAATCCTCCGCCACGTCGTCGGTTCTGTTAGCCCTCGCACCGGTGGAAGGATTGATGACCATGACCGACCCCAGAGCGCTGGGCGCCGACGAGGCCACGTTCCTCGCGGCGGTTCGCTCAGGCGACACGGCGCGGTTCGCGCTCATCACGGAGCGCCACCGGCGCGAGCTGCAGGTGCACTGCTACCGGATGCTCGCGAACTACGAGGATGCCCAGGACATGACGCAGGAGACGTTCCTGCGAGCGTGGAACAAGCGGGAGTCGTTCAAGGGCCACGCGACCCTGCGGACCTGGCTGTACCGGATCGCGACGAACGCCTGCCTCGACTTCCTGGACAAGCGCAACGACCGCACACCCGTGCCGTCCGACCTGCCGGACCCCGGCTCCGAGGTGCTTTACCTGCAGCCCTACCCCGACCGGATGCTGCCCGAGGACCCGCAGGAATCGGTGGTGGCGCGGGAAACGATCGAGCTGGCGTTCATCGTCGCCGTCCAGCACCTGCCGCCGCGGCAGCGGGCGGCGTTCATCCTGCGCGACGTCCTCGGCTGGCCGGCGTCGAAAGCCGCCGACGCCCTCGAACTGACCGTCGCATCGGTGACCAGCGCACTGCAGCGGGCCCGTGTGACGATGCGCGAGCAGCTGCCCGACCGCCGCCTCGACTGGCGGAGCCCCGCCACCCACGAGCTGTCGAATGACGAGCGCGGCGTGGTGAAGTCGTATATCGACGCTCACGAGCGCAACGACCTCGACGGGCTGATGTCCCTGCTGCGCGACGACCTGCGCTTCGCGATGCTGCCCGAGCCGGGCACCTCGGTCATCACGGCCAAGGACGCGGTGGACGGCTGGGTCTCCGGTGGGCTCTTCCAGCGCGGCCACGACGACTGGCGCTGTATCACCACGACGGTCAACCTCATGCCTGCCGCCGTGCTGTACCTCCGCACTCCCGACGACCCGGACTACCGGCTATTCGCCATCGCTGTCCTGCGCGTCGTCGACGGGAAGATCGCCGAGCTCACCGGATTCGGCGCCGCCGACAAACCATGGCTGGGCCTGCCCCCGACACTGTGATCAGACAAGTCCCATCGTCGACGAGTGCGGCGCGCGGGCCCGCCGTCACCGAAGTCACCGCGGATTCAGCACCCCGACCAGCTGAACACCAACGCGACAACGCGAACACCACCGCCCCGCCGGCGTTGCCGGCGGGGCATCTTCATGCCCGAAGAACATCGTCACGATCAACGACGCCGTCGTCCCTCATCTCCCGCAAGTCGGTCAACAGCTCACTCGGAACGCAAGGAAGGGCCCGGGGAAGGTTCCCTCATAGCCGAGGGTCACGGTGAGCACGCCAGAAAGGACTTCGACCTGGCCTCACGGGCCCAGGTCCTGGCCTCACGGGCCGAGCATCTGCCCCGTGCTCATCGCCTCGTCTCGTATCGGGTCAGCACCACGCCGCCGGGAAACGTCCGCGTCTCCACCAGGTTCAGGTTCACCCAGCTGTCCAGGGCCGTGAAGAACGGCGTGCCGCCGCCCACCAGGACCGGGTGGGTGACCAGCACGTACTCGTCGATCAGCCCGGCCCGCATGGCCGCCTCGGCGAGCGTGGCGCCGCTGATTTCCATCGGGCCGCCGTTCTCGGCCTTGAGCCGGGTGATCTCGGCGACCGCGTCGCCGGTGACCAGGCGGGTGTTCCAGTCGACCGTGCTGGTCGTCGAGGAGAACACCACCTTCGGCATGTCCCGCCAGCGGCGGGCGAACTCGATTTCCGCCGGCGTGGCGCCGGGCTGCTGGTCGGCGGTCGGCCAGTGAGAGCTCATCGTCTCCCACAGTTTGCGCCCGTACAGCGCCAGGCCGGTCGCCCCCACCCGGTCGGACCACCACTGGAACAGCTCGTCGCTCGGTACGCTCCAGCCGCGGTCGTCGCCGGGCGCGGCGATGTAGCCGTCCAGGCTCAGGTTCATGCCGAAGATCAGTTTCCGCATCGTGCCAGCCTCTCGTGAGTCGATCTCACACGTACAGACGGGTACGGCGCGGAAACCTAATCGGTGCGCGACCCGCGTCCGCGGGTAGTGCTCTTGTTCCGGACTCGGCACGGCGTACTCGGCTGGGCTCGTTCTGATGACCAGGTCAGGGCGTACTCGGCGTTCGAGGAGTTGCCGTCGCTGTCGAAGCTGCGGCAGCTCGGCGAGATCCCCGACGTGCCGGACAGCGACGGCGGCGCGGACGAGGAGGGGGTGTAGAGGCCATGGTTCCCGCGGCCACGGCGACCTCAACGTGCTGGGCCGCTACAGCGTCCTCGGCTCGGCCCGGTCGGCGGCGTGCTGCGGTCCCTGCGGGACCCGACCGAAGCCGAGGACGATGCGGTGGGTCATGCGGTGTACTCCATATCGTGGTCGGAGGTGATCGCCGATGGGTGTCAGGCGTCTTGGGGGACGGTGTCGTCGACGGGGGTGGCCGCCTGGTCGCCGGCGGCGCGCCCGGTGCGGACGAACCCCCAGCCGACCAGGGCCGCCGCGACGAGGGTGAGGGTGAGGCCCGCCGTGGTGACGGCCTGGTGGAACTCGCCGGTCTGCCGCGGGCTCCAGGGGGACGCGGCGATGTCGCCGGTGAACACGATGGCGAGGATGGTGCCGGTGACGGCGATGCCGATGCCGGAGGTGATCTGGGAGGCGGTGTCGACGAGCGCGGTGCCGATGGTGGTCCGGTTGCCGGGCAGGCCGCGGACCACGTTGAGCCCGGCCACGACGCCGACCACGCGCATCCCGGCCGCCACGAGGACGAGCGCCGTCGCGATCCACAGGTAGCCGAACCGGCCGAGCAGGCCGTAGACGGCCAGGCCGGACACGACCGCCGCGGCGCCGGTCCAGGCGGCCCGGTCCAGGCCGACGCGCCGCACGAACGGGTCCACGAACGGGCTGCCCGCGAGGAGGACGACGACCTGCGGCAGCATCCCGACAGCGGCCAGCGCGGGCGGCCAGCCCCAGTCGAGCTGTAGTTGCAGCGTCACCATGTAACCGAGTCCCGCGGTCGCCAGCCCGGCGGCGGCCTTGTAGGCCAGGCCGCTGGAGACCAGGGGGAGGGCGAGGAGCTTCAGGTCGAGCAGCGGATGGCGGGTCAAGCGCTCGCGCAGGACGAAGCAGATCGCCGCCGCCGTGGTCGCGGCGGTGGCCGCCCAAGGCACCCAGGAGCCGGCGCCCTGCTCCACGAACAGCGTCGGCGCGAGGAGCGCGAACACGATCGTCGCCGTGCCCAGCAGCATCCCGGGGACGTCAAGGGGGTCGCGGTGGAGGCCGCCCGGGTCGTCGTCGTTGAGGCCGTACCGAACGCAGAAGAACGCCAGTACGGCGATCGGCACGTTCACCAGCAGCAGGACCTGCCACGGTGCGATCGCCAGCACCAGGCCGCCCGCCGTCGGGCCGATGGCGAGCCCGACCATGCCGACGGTCGAGATGAGGGTCAGCGCGCGCACGCGCAGGCCGTCCTCGTCGAACAGCCGGAACGCCAGCGCCATCGAGCCCGGGGTCGTCATCGCCGCGGCGACCCCCATCGTCGCCCGCACGGCGATCAGTTGCCCGGCGGTGGTGACCACGGCGGTCGCCAGGCTCGCCACGCCGAGCAGGACCAGGCCGACCAGCATGATCCGCCGCCGGCCGAACCGATCGGCGATCGCGCCGAACGCCGGCATCAAGCCGCCGAACACGACCGCATAGGCGCCCGTCACCCACTGCAACGCGGTCGTCGAGGCGTCCAGGTCGCGTCCGATCACCGGTAGTGCGACGTTCAGGATCGAGTTGTCCAGCATCTCGAACAGGAACACCGCCGACAGTCCCGCCAACGCGATCCACGCCTCCCGCAGCGACCGGGGCGCGGTCGTCTCACGCATGGAGGACTCTGTTCACGTCGTGATCGGTACGGGCGCGGCCCGGCCGCTCGCGCGGCCGGCTGAGATGCGCACCGGCGACAATGAAGGTTGTTCGTGCGAAGAGCATGTCACTAAGTTATGCGACTAAGTTAAGTAACATAAACAAGTGGGGGGTCGGGATGCCCAGGACGGCAGCACGAGGCGGACCGCAGACGCGTGCGAAGATCTCGGCGGTCGCTACTCGGCTGTTCCTGGAACGTGGATTCGACACGGTCACGGTCACCGAGGTCGCGCGGGAGGCCGGGGTCTCGGCGGTGACGGTCTTCAAGCACTTCCCCCAGAAGGAGGACCTCCTGCTGGACCGCGAGGTCGACGCCGTCGAGCTCGTGCGCTCGGCGGTACGCGACCGCGCCGCGGACACCGGGGTACTCCAATCCCTGCGCGACATGGCGTTCGGGTTTCTCGACGAACGGCACTCCCTGTCCGGCCTCAAGCACGGGTCCGCTCCCTTCTTCCGGACCGTCGCGGCTTCGCCCGCGCTCATCTCCCGCGCCAGGGAGATCGCCTCCGGCCTCCAGCAGACCCTCGCCGATGAGCTCGAACACGACCCGGCCTTCGACGGCGACGCCACGCTGTTCGCCGCCTTCTTCATCGCGGGCTACACCGTCGTGCTGGCGGAGACCGCTCGGCGCCTGATCGCCGGAGAGGCGGCCGACACCGTCGCAGACGAGCACCGCGCCCGCCTGGAGCGCCTGTTCGAAGCCCTCACCAGCGGAGTCGTGCCCCAGCCCTGAGGCTCGCCGCCGCGCGCGGCGGGGGGCCGCGAATGCTCGGTCCGCGCCTTCGCCCGCCGCCCGTACGAGCGCAGCCCGGCCCGGTCGACGCCGAGTTGCTCGGCCGGCCTGGCCGCCGCCACCGGGGGACCCCTGCGCGGCGGCGTCCTGAGCGGCGGTCAGCGGCCCGTCGTCCGGGCGTGCTCGTACGCCTTGCCGAGCGCCGACAGGAACAGCTCGGCCGGCTGTGCCCCGGAAACGGCGTAGGCGCGGTTGAGCACGAAGAACGGCACGC
Organism: Sphaerisporangium sp. NPDC004334; assembly: GCF_053602655.1. Taxonomy (NCBI): domain Bacteria; kingdom Bacillati; phylum Actinomycetota; class Actinomycetes; order Streptosporangiales; family Streptosporangiaceae; genus Sphaerisporangium; species Sphaerisporangium sp. NPDC004334. The sequence goes on along the minus strand of NZ_JBSGDZ010000018.1, from coordinate 206,284 downwards.
CGGTGACGCCGAGCTCGCGCGCCTCGCGGATGTCGGCTTCGACGTCGTCCAGGTGAGCGGTGCCGGTGACGACGGCGCGGGTCTCGTCCTCGGGCAGCCCGGCCTCGACGCCCAGCCGGACGAGGGTCTCGGGGTCGTCGAGGATCTGGCCCTCGATGAGCTGGGCGCGCAGCATGCGCTCGTGGGCCTGGCCGCCTAGCCCGTGCTTGCCGGCCAGGTGCGTGACCCGGTGGGCGTCGATGGTGTTGACCATGATGGAGCGTTCGAGCTCGTAGGCCAGGCCCTCCTCGGCGGCCAGCGCGGTGACCCGCGCCTGCATCGCCCGCACCTGGGCGGCCGTGCCGCCGGTCTTCTCGGCCAGCATCTCGGGCACCGGCTTTCGCACCCCGCTGGGGAAGGTCGGGTCGAGCTGGAAGCTGCGCCAGACGACCTCGACCTCCTCGGCGTGGGGGAACCGCTCCAGGGCGTGCTCCAGGCGCCTCTTGCCGATGTAGCACCAGGGGCAGACGACGTCCGACCAGACCTCGACGCGTACCGTCTTCGGCTCGCTCGCCGTGCCCGCCCCGTTCACCGGCACGTCCCGTCCGCGCACACGGCCGTGGAGTCCTCGCCGAGGACGATCAGCCCCGGGACGGCGGCCGGGACGCCGGGAGCGGCGGTGACCGGCGCGGACGCCGCCTCGCAGTCGCCGCTGGAGGAAGGCGCCGGCTCGGAGGCCGCGACGGATGCGACGGGCGCAACCGGCGCGGCGGGCGCGGGGATGACGATGGACAGGGCCGCCGGAGCGGCGGCCGAGGCGGGCGCGGGCCGCGGGGGAGCGGCCGCCGTCCCGCCGGCGGGCGCAGTGGGCGCGGTTGGCGCAGTGGGCAGGGTGGGCACAGGGGGCCCTTTCTGTTCGGCGCCGCGGTCGGCGCTGGTGCTCGGACGGAGGTGCCGGTCGGTTCGCAACCGTATCCAGCAGGATGATGTGTCAACCAAATGGGGGGAGCGTGAGAGGTCAGGCGGCGGGGTCGGGGGTGATCGGGAAGTTGTGCCGGAACACGTTGCCGGGGTCGTAGGCGGCCTTCACCCGCCGCAGCCGCCGCAGGGTGGCCGGTGGGAACGCCTTGGCCAGCAGGTCCTCGTCGCCGTGCGACTCGAAGCTCAGGTAGATCGCCTCGACGCCCAGCCGCTCCCACCGCTGCTCGGCCTGCGCGCCCCCGGCCTTCTGGAACACCCCGGTGAGGGAGAAGTTCTGCGTGCGGTGGGCGTACGCGGTCGCCTCCGGTGGGGTGTCGTTGACCGCGCCGCCGACCGAGCGGACCTGCACCATGCCGGTGCCGCGCTCGCCGAACAAGCCGGCCAGCACGGCGCAGGTGGGGCCGTCGAGGTGCTCGACCAGGGCCGAGCGCATGCGCGTGCCCGACTGGCCGTGGTGCTGGTTGTGGTGCGGCGCGACGATCGCGGCGTAGGGGGTGAGCTGCGCCTGCTGCTGCAGCACGGGGCCGAGGCCGAGAAAGGGCTCGATGGCCGAGACGGCGGCGTCGGTGTCGTCGCCGGCCCAGACGAGCAGGTTCTGGGCGACGATCGGCTCTCCCCGGCCGGTGGGGAACACCGACAGGAACGCCGTGAGCGCGCGCGGGCTGTCCTCGACCAGCCGTCCGAAGCCTTCCAGGAACCCCGCGGTGTCGGAGGCGTCGTGCACCAGGGCGGCGAAGACGACCTCGCCCACCTCGGCGGCCTCGATGTCCAGGGAGGTGACCACGCCCATGTTGCCGCCCGCGCCGCGAAGCGCCCAGAACAGGTCGGGATGGTGTTCGGCGTCGGCCCGCACGACGCGGCCGTCGGCCAGGACCACCTCGGCGCCGACCACGTGGTCGATGGTCAGCCCGTAGGAGCGTCCCAGGAAGCCCTGCCCGCCGGCGGTCGCCAGACCGCCGACGCCGACGTCGCCGTAGTCCCCCGAGCTGATCGCCAGCCCGTGCGGCTGGAGGACCTGCGCCACCTCGCCCCAGCGTGCTCCCGCGCCCACGCGCACCAGCCGGCGCGCGCGGTCGAGCACCTCCACGCCGTTCATCGCGCCGATGTCCACCACGATGCCGCCGTCGTTGGTGGAGCGCCCGCTGATGCCGTGGCCGCCGCTGCGCACCGACAGCGGGGCCCGCTGCCGCCGGGCGAACACCAGGGCCTCTGCGACCTGTCCCGCCGTGGCCGGGCGCAGCACCAGGCCGGGGGAGCCCGGCCAGACGTAGCTGGAGCGCACGCGCCAGTAGTCGCGGTCGCCGGGTTCGACGGCCGATTCCGACAGGGAGGCGGGCAGGGCGTCGTAGTCGATGCCCGGGCTGCGCAGCGCCCGCGCGCGTGCGGGTCGCGACGGTCCGGTGGAGGGCGGCGTGGACGACCGCTCGGCGGCGACGGCCTCCCGCAGCGCGGGGGCCACCTCCTGGGCGAAGGTCTGGATGGTCTGCGGGTCGTCGGAGGCGAGGATGAACGTGCTGACGCCCTCCTGCAGCGCCAGCGGCAGCAACCGCTCCACCCACACGGCGGGCGGGCCCTGCAGCAGGCCGCCGCCCTCGGCGCCGAAGCCGCCCTCCATGAGGTTGAGCAGGCGGCGCACCTCGCGCGGGTCGCGTCCCGCCTCCTCGGCCGCCTCATCGATGATCTTGTTGCCGCCGGCGACGTCCTGCGGGGTGAGGTACCCGAGGCTGGGCAGCCAGCCGTCGGCCTTGGCGCCGACCAGGCGCAGCATCCGCGGCTTGTAGGCCCCGAGCCAGATCGGCACCTCGTGCGCCGGCGCGGGCCCGCGCTTGGCCCCGCGGACGGTGTAGTGGGCGCCCTCGACGCGCAGCACGCGTCGCTCGCCGGCGTCCCACACTCCGCGGATCACGTCGATGGCCTCGCCGAGGGCGTCCACGGCCTGGCCAGGGGTCAGCCGTCGGCCGCCCATGGCCTCGATCGCGTCCCAGAAGCCGCCGGCGCCCAGGCCGAGCTCGACGCGCCCGCCGGAGAGCAGGTCGAGGCTGGCCACCGACTTGGCGAGGACGGCCGGCAGGCGCAGTGGCAGGTTCATCACGTCGCCCGCCAGGTGGACGCGCTCGGTGCGGGCGGCCACCCAGCTCAGCAGCGTCCAGGTGTCCAGGTGGGCGGGCTGGTAAGGGTGATCCTGGAAGGTGACCAGGTCCAGTCCGGCCCGCTCGCCCAGCTGGGCGAGGGCGACGGCGGTTTCGGGGCGGCCGCTTTGCGGCGTGATGAACGACCCGAACCGTAGATCGTGGCCATAGTCGGGCATGGGGGCCTCCGCCGGAAAACTGGTAGATATGTCAACCGTACCTCGGCGATGGATGACGTATCAACCTCGGCGTCGTAGGCTGGGGCGCATGACCGTGCAGCAGCAGCCGCCGGCGACCGCCCGGCTCTCGGAGCTGGACGCGTGGCGCGGCTACACCGCCGTCCACGCCCAGCTCGCCGCGCACATGGCGCGTGAGCTGACCCGCGCCACCGGGCTGTCGGAGGCCGACTACCAGGTCCTGGACGCGCTGCTGGACGCCCCGTCCGCCCGCATGCGCGCCCTGGAGCTGCGCTGGACGCTGCAGTGGGAGAAGAGCCGCCTGTCCCACCAGGTCGCCCGCATGCGCTCACGGGGTCTGCTCGAACGCGACGCCTGCACCGAGGACGCCCGCGGCTGGGACATCAGCCTCACCGCGGCGGGACGGCAGGCCGCGACGCGCGCGCGGGAGGTGCGGGAGGAGTCGGTGCGCCGCCTCGTCGTGGGGACGCTCGGCGCCGAGCGCCTGGCCCACTTCGCCGAGGCCGCCACCCTGCTCGCCGCCCGGCTCCAGCGGGCGGCCGAGCAGGACCCCGACTGCCGCGCCGCCCGCGCCGCCCTCCACCCGGAGCACCCTGAGCACTCGGAGTAACCGAAGCACTCGGAGTGGCCGGAGTGACCGGAGTATTCCGCATAGCCAGAGGACTCTGAGTAACCGGAGCACGGCGCCCCGCCTGACACGTCACCGGGGTGCACGGGCGCGCTCGGCCGGCCTTCGAGGCCACGTCCGTGTCGCCGCCGACCACGGCCCCACGCGCCGCCGAGGCGGCGGCCGGCCATCGGTCGCAGCGCCGGCGCCGCCACCGTGGCCGCGGTCGTGACACGACCATGACGCGGAGCGCACGAGGCGGGGACACGGCCGGTCGACAGTGAGTGGGGTCGGCGGGCGAACCGCCGGTGAGCCACCGAGCGTGCGGCGAAGCCCGGCGGGAGCGTCCGCGCCGGGTCGATGGTGTGCGGGCCCGGGTGGCCCCGGCGACTTCGGCCTCGCCCTCATCAAGCGGGCGAGATGAGCCGGCCCGGGCCGCTGTGACCGTCCGCGCAGGCTGGAGACTCCGGCGAAGGTGATCACGAAAGGGAGAAGGCGTTGGTGAATGACGCAGGATGGGACCGGCGTTCGGTGTTGCGGGGCGCCGCCGCGCTGGCCGGTGCGGCCGCGACGGCGCCGCTGCTGGGCGGGGCGGCCACGGCGCCGGCCGGCGGCGGTGACGCCGACGCGCTGTTCAAGGCCGGGAGGTTCGAGCAGGCCGGCCGGGCCTACGAGGAGATCCTGAGAACAGACCCCGCGAATCTGCACGCGGCCCGACGGCGCGGTTACGTGGGGCTACTGGCCAACAGGTTCCCCGACGCCGAGAAGTACCTCACGATGGCCCTCAACCTGGCGCCCGACGACAAGGACGCCAACTACTTCCTGGCCGACTGCTACATCAGGCAGGACAAACTCGCCCTGTCCGCACCACACTGGCGCGCGGCGGGCGAGGAAGCCTACGCGACGTGGTTCGCGGCGGTCAGCGGCGAGGCGTATCAGGTCCACGGCGACATCGCGCGGCTGCCATGGCAGCAGGTGGACCCGCTTCCGCTGGTGGAGGCCTCGGTCAACGGCGGGCCGCCGAAGCGGTTCACCTTCTACACCGGCGCCCCGAATCTGGGCATGCGCGCGTCGGTGGCCAAGGAGGCCGGGCTGCGCCCGGTCGCCAGTCAGAAGATCGAGTACGAGAACAGCGTCATATGGGCGTACTACGGGGTGCTGGACTCCTTCAAGCTGGGCGGCATCGAACTGCGCAACGTGCCCGTGGGCTGGTCGTCGACGGAGTCGGGCGAAGACGTCGACACCGACAGCGACGGCCTGATCGGCACGTGGGTCTTCTACCACCTGCTCACCACCTTCGACTACGCGGGCCGGTCGCTGGTCCTGCGCCGCAGAACCCCCGAAACGGCCAGGAAGGCACGCGCCGCCGCCGCCCGGGCGGGCGCGGCGCCCCTGCCGCTGTGGCTGGCCCGTGAGCAATATCTGCACAGCACGGGCACCATCACCGGCGTCGCCGGCTCCCGCACAGGGGTGGTGGGCGTGAACTTCGGCGGAGGGGGTGAGATGGCCGCGGTCGTGTTCGGGGACACGGCCGAGCGGCTGGGGATCCGCAGCGACCACGACCGCCCGCTCGGAACCTTCGCCCACAGCCACCCGGCCGTCACCTACCCCTGCTACCCGAAGGAGATCCGCCTCGGCGGCGCCGCCGCCAAGGAGATCTACTGCGAGAACCACCCGGGGGCCGAGCTCGCCCCTCTCGGGTTCGACGTGCCGGCCGCCTTCTTCCACTGCTTCTACAAGCCCTGCAACGTCACTGTCGACTTCACCGACATGCGCCTCTACATCGCCCGCGGCAGGGCCGGCTGATCGCCGCGACGGCACGCGCGCCCTGAGAGCCGGATCATTCTCAAAGCGCCGAGGCCGTTCCCCGGCTCCGGGCACCGTGAGCCCGATCGTCCCGGCCGGAGATGGGACTTTCGTCGGGGGTGGTCGTGGCCGATCCTCCGATCTTTGCGCGGCCGCCGATCCCTAGGTTCTCCATCATGCGAAGCGAGCTCATCGGCCTGGTGGCGGCGGCCGGCCTGGCCTCGGCCATGGTCGCGGCCGTCGTCACGACCCCCGCGGTCGCGGCCGTCGTCACGACCCCCGCGGTCGCGGCCGTCGTCACGACCCCCGCGGTCGCGGCCGTCGTCACGGCCCCCGCCACGCGGGCCGCGCCATCAACCGCGCCATCCACCGCCCCGTCCACCGTTCCATCGACCGGGCCATCCCCGGCGGCCATCGACGCCTACCTGCGCAGGACCATGAAGTCCACCGGGTTGCCGGGGATGTCGGTCGTCGTGACCCACCGGGACAGGGTCGTGCTCGCCCGGGGGTACGGGCACGACGCGAACGGCGAACCGGTCACCGAGACGACCCCGATGCGCGTCGCCTCGGTCAGCAAGTCGTTCACGGCCATGGCCGTCATGACACTGGTCGACGACGGCAGGCTCTCGCTGGACGAACCGGTCGCCGGCCGGCTGCGGGAGTTCCGGATGGCCGACCCGCGCGCCGCTGGGATCACCGTGCGGCAGCTGCTGAACCAGACCTCCGGCCTGTCCGACACCACCGTCGACATCGGCGCGACGCAGGCGGCGAGGTCGCTCGCCGGATACGTGTCCGCGCTGGGCACCGGCACGCTGGCCGCCGACCCCGGCACACACTGGGAGTACTGCAACGTCAACTACGACCTGGCCGCCCGGCTGGTCGAGGTCGTCGGCGGGCGGGGCTTCGGCGACTACATGCGGCGGCACGTCTTCGGCCCGCTCGGCATGACCGCCAGCGCCGTCGGAGCCCGGGCCGTCGGAGACCGGGTCATCAAGCCGGCCGAGGGGTTCGACTCGGTGTACGGCGCCTGGGTGGCGCGCCCTGAACCGCCCGGCTTCCGCGACGGCGGGAGCGGTGGCGTCGTCACCGACGCGGCCGACATGGGCAGGTGGCTGATCGGCCAGAACGGCCATGGCAGGCTGCCGGTGACACCGGAGAGCCTGCGGACCATGCACGCGCCGTCCGAGGTGCGTGACTACGGCATGGGCTGGGGCCAGGAGACCGTGGGCGGCACCAGGTTGCTCGTCCACTCGGGCAACCTGTTCACCTACACCGCCGTGCAAGCCATCGCCCCGGACACCGGCTACGGGTTCGCGGTCATGACCAACAGCGCCGCCCTCTACGACGACACCTACGACGTGCTCACCGGCCTGGTCGCGATGAGCGAGGGCGGGACCCCCGAGGTGCCGGGCGGCGGCCGGCAGACCTGCGAGCTGGCCCTCGGCCTGATCGCGGTGGCGGCGGCGGGCCTGGGCGTACTGGGCGTACTGCGGTCCCGGCGCTGGGCGGGCAGGCGTGCGGGGAGCGCCGGCCTGTGGACCGGGGCGCGGCTGCTGCCCGCGCTGCTTCCGGCGGCGCTGTTCTCCGCCTATCCGGAGCTGGTCTCCTTGCTGATGAACGGCCGGACGGTCACCTGGGCGCAGCTCACCTACTTCGCCGCGCCGTTGACGATCACCTTCGCGGTCGCGGCCGCGGCGGGGGCCGTCACCACCGTGGTTCGGCTGGCCAGGCTGCGATCGGTAGTGTCGCACAGGTGAGAAACGGCGCGATCCTGGCGGTCATCGCGGGGGCCGCCCTGCTCAACGGGCTGTATCTGGACGCCATCCCGCTGTGGCGGCAGCTCTTCTTCTTGGTCCCGGTCGTGGCCGCCTACCTGCACGGACGCCACCTGACCCTGCGGCGGGGCTGGCCGGTCCACGCCCTCGTCGCCCTACCCGGGGTGGTCTGCACGGTGCTGGACTTCCCCGTCGGCGTCGGCGGCCTGATGGCCCTGGGGCTGTTCGCGGTGCTGCCGTGGCTGACGGGCCGCTTCCAGCGGCAGCAGGCCGACCTGGTGCGGGCGGGCCGGGAGCGGGTCGCCCAGCTCCGGCGGGAACAGGAGCTGACCGCCGAACGGGTCGCCCTGCGCGAACGAGCCCGCATCGCCGCCGACATCCACGACTCGCTCGGCCACGAGCTGGCGCTGATCGCGCTGCGCGCCGGCGCCCTGGAACTGGACGCGGACATGAGCGAACGCAACCGTGAGGCGGCCGCCCGGCTGCGGGTCTGCGCGGTCACCGCCACCGACCGGCTTCGCCACACCGTCGGAGTGCTGCGCGAGACCGGCGCCGCCCCGGCCGGGACGCCGGAGGAGTCCGTCGAGGCGCTGGTGGACCGCGCCCGCGGCGCCGGGATGAGGGTCGCCCTCCTGCGCACCGGCGGGCGGGCGCTCCTGCCGCCGCTGGTGGACAGGGCCGCGCACGGGGTGGTGCGGGAGTCGCTGACCAACGCCGCCCGTCACGCCCCCGGAGCCGAGGTGACCGTCCGCGTCGAGCACGCCCGCGACGCGGTCACCGTCACCGTGTCCAACTCCGCCGCCCGCACCCCGCCGGCGCCGGCGAGCGGCGGGAGCGGGATAGCGGGCCTGCGCGAGCGGGTGCGGCTGCTCGGCGGCACGCTCCGGGCCGGTCCCCGCGACGGCGGCTTCACCGTGACGGCGCGGTTGCCGTGCGACCGGGAAGGGGCCTCCCGCGAGGAGGAGGACGACCTCCCGGCCGTCCCAGGACAGCAGGGAGATCTAGAAACCCGGGGAGCCCGGGGAGAAGGCGGGGGAGGCCGATGATCCGGGTGGTGCTGGCCGACGACGAGGCCATGATTCGGGCGGGGGTGAGGGCGATCCTGGTCACCGACGCGGGCATCGAGGTGGTCGCCGAGGCCGCCGACGGGCGCGAGGCGGTGGAGCTGACGCGCGCGCACCGGCCGGACATCGCGATGCTGGACATCCGGATGCCGCGCCTCGACGGCCTGTCCGCGGCGGCCGAACTGCGCGTCGCCATGCCCGAGGTCGCGGTCGTCATGCTGACCACGTTCGACGAGGACGACTACGTCGCCAGGGCGCTCGAGGAGGGGGTCCGGGGCTTCCTGCTGAAAGCCTCCGACCCCCGCGAGCTGATCATGGGGGTGCGGGCGGTCGCCGGCGGCGCGGCGTACCTGTCGCCGAGGATCGCGCGGAAGGTCATCGCGCAGCTGGGCGGCGGCAGGCTCTCCAGGGCGGGAACGGCACGCAGGCGCGTGGAGTCGCTGACGGCGCGGGAGCGCGAGGTGCTGGCACTCGTCGGCCGTGGCATGTCCAACCAGGACATCGGCCGTGAACTGTTCCTCTCGGAGGGCACCGTCAAATCCCACGTCAGCGCCATCCTGCTGCGGCTCGGCCTGAACAACCGCGTCCAGGCGGCGATCGTCGCCTACGAGGCGGGCCTGGTGATCGGGGGCGCCTGACGCGGCGCCGCCGGCGCCGGTCGAGCCGCAGGCGTGCGATTCCTCGCGCTTCCCGCGGCCGCCCGTGGAGGCGTCCAGGAAGCGGCACTGAAAGTTCCACGGGCGGCGGCGTGGCCGTCCCAGGGCGTCCCAGGTCAGCTCGTCCGCGTCGGCGGCGAAGGGGCAGTTGAGCTGGACAACGCCCACCGGGCTGTAATGCTCCGCAGGAAAGCCGGTTGGTGATCCACTCAACGGAGGATCGATGCGCAAGATGCGAGCCTTGGCGGTCGCGGGAGCCCTGGTCGGCGGGCTGGTGGTCGCCGGGAGCACCACGCCCGCGCACGCCGACACACTACGCAACGTCTACTACTCATCCTCCGACTGCTACCGGTACGGAGACTACGGCGTCCAGAACGGGATGTGGAGCTGGTACCACTGCGACTACCAGTACAACTTCTGGTTCCTCTACAGCGTCCCGTGAACGCACGACCTCGGTTCTGCGCCGCAGCCGCCATGAGCAGGAGCCGGCGCTAGGCGCGCGGGGCCGCGGCGGGCGTGGTGCCCGGGGTGTGGTGGCGCTGGTAGTGGCGGGCGGCCCGCGCGCGGTTGCCGCAGGAGGGTTTGCACCACTCCTGGCGGCCGTGGCCCTTGACGAAATAGAGCACGCAGCGGGGAGCGGTGCAGGCCCGCAGCCGCTCGCGCGCCGGTCCGGACAGCAGGTCGATGGCGGCGCGGGCCAGGGTCGCCAGGAGCCGGACGCGCGGGTCGGTCTCGGCCGACAGCGGCCTCGACCCCGGCGGCCCAGAGGCCGGCCAGTGCAGCTGGGGGGCGATGGGCTCGCGGGCGGCGACGGCGTTGAGGTGGGCCAGAGCCTGGTCGCCGGGGAGCAGGCGCCCCGCGTCCGCCGGGCTCGCCGGGCCGGGGCTGACCGCCCGGGCGAACAGGGCGCGGACCGCCCGCCGCAGCTCGACGACCTCGCCCCTGAGGTCCTCGTCGGCGATCGCCTGCGCGGCGCCGGTGATACCGGAGGGCAGGTCTTCTCGTTCGCGGATCCACCGGGCCAGCCCGGCGAGGGTGGCCAGCTCGTCGGTGACGCCGCCGTTGCCGTCGTGGCGGATGGTGTTGACCAGCTCCACCGCCGTCAAGCGCTCCACAGGTGCTCTCCTTCACGCATCAGGGCCGCCGTCCCCCGGGCCCGTCCGCCCAGATTACGTCCACGGCGGTGAACTGCGGGGCTGAGGAAGTTTCGTGAGATTTTTTCGGCATAGTGTCGGATCCCTGGGGAGTCGTTCGTAGGACAGGTGCGAGGCGGCCAGAGGAGACCGCCGGTACCAGGGAGTGATGAGATGGCTCGGTACTTGATCTCGTTCAATGACGGCGCGATGGACCACATCCCCGACGAGGACTGGCCCGACGTGGGCAAGGCCGCGCACGCGGTGGTCCAGGAGGCCGTGGACGCCGGCGTGTGGGTGTTCGGCGCCGGCCTGGAAAGGCAGAGGGCGAGCGTCGTGGCCACGGACGGGATGGTCACCGACGGCCCTTACCCGGAGACCAAGGAGGTCATCGGCGGGTTCTCGGTCGTCGAGGTGGCCTCACGCGAGGAGGCGCTGGCGTGGGCCGCCAAGACCGCCGCCGCCTGCCGCTGTGCGCAGGAGGTCCGGGAGCTCCTGCCCGACCCGGAGACGGACGCGATGCTCCGCCGGGCCGAGCGGCGAAGCTGAGGTCAGGGGCCCGCCGGTGCCAGGCGGTCGGCGCGGCCGTCCAGGTAGCGCTGCTCGGGCAGGCTCGTGGTGCGCCGGGCCGCGGCGCGGTAGCAGGCGCGGGCGCCCTCCACCTGGCCGTCCATCTCCAGCAGGTGGGCGCGCACCGCGTCCACCCGGTGGTGGCCCTGCAGCCGCTCGTCCCCGTCCAGCGTCGCGAGCAGCGCGAGCCCCGCCGCCGCGCCCTTCACCATCGCCAGCGCCACCACGTGGTTGAGGGTGACCACCGGGCTGGGCGCCATGCGCTCGAGCAGCTCGTACAGGGCCAGGATCTGCGCCCAGTCGGTGCCTGCCGCGGTCGGCGCCTCGGCGTGGACGGCCGCGATCGCCGCCTGGAGCTGGTAGGGGCCGAGGGGCGCGCCCGACAGCGCCGCGGTGATCAGCCGCACCCCCTCGCCGATCTGCTCGCGGTTCCACCGGCCGCGGTCCTGCTCGGCCAGCGGGATCAGCCCGCCGGCGGCGTCGGTACGGGCGGCGCGGCGCGCGTCGGTGAGCAGCATGAGCGCCAGCAGCCCGGCCACCTCGCCGTCGCCGGGCAGCAGCCGGTGCACCGCACGGGTGAGCCTGATCGCCTCGCCGGTCAGCTCGGCGCGGTGCAGCTGGTCGCCGGAGGTGCTCGTGTACCCCTCGTTGAAGATCAGGTAGAGCACATGGAGGACCACGCGCAGCCGCTCGGCCCGCTCTGGCTCCGGCGGCGGGCCGAAGGGGATGCCGGTGGTCTTGATGCGCTGCTTGGCCCGGCTGATGCGCTGCGCCATGGTGGCCTCGGGCACCAGGAAGGCCCGGGCGATCTGCGCCGTGGTCAGGCCGCCGACCGCGCGCAGGGTGAGCGCGAGCTGCGAGGGCGGCGACAGCGCGGGGTGACAGCACATGAACAGCAGCGTGAGGGTGTCGTCCTGGTCGGGCGGGGCGTCCTCGCCTGGGCCGGGCGCCGCCTCGCCGCCGGGCTCCATGGTCGCGACCGTGACCTCGCGGACCCGGCGGGCCTGGTCGCTGCGCCACTGGTCGGTCAGCCGGCGGCCCGCGACGGTGATCAGCCACGCCTTGGGCGCGTCCGGGACGCCCTGCTCGGGCCACTGCAGGGCGGCGGCGAGCAGCGCCTCCTGCACGGCGTCCTCGGCGGCGTCGAAGTGCCCGTGGCGCCGGATGAGGGCGCCGAGGACCTTCGGCGCCAGCTCGCGCAGCAGGTCCTCGAAGTGGGTGTCGGTGCTCACGTCGGCGTCCCCCGCGTGCTCGGTCCGCTGTGGCGCCCCCGGTCGCCGGAGCTCCGGGCGGCCCGAACGAGCATACGGCCCTCGTCGCTGTCACTGTCGCCGTCGCCGTGCTCGTCGCCGAGGCCGGGCGCGCCCGGGCCCCTCGGTGCCAGTAGGTGCCGGTCGGCGCCGGTCAGTGCCAGCCGGACTCCTCCACGCCCCCCGGGATCGGCGCGGAGGGGTCGTAGGGGACACGGGTGAAGATGAAGGTGTTGAGGTCCAGATGGCCGGCCGAGCCGTCGGCCCGCCGCACCACGCGCAGGGTCTCGCCGGCGTAGTAGCCGTCCAGGCCGAGCCAGGTGCCGTCGGGCCGCGCGGCGAACCGGGACGAGCGGCCCTGCCCGTTCACCGGGGAGATCTTCAGGTCGCGCCCCGGCAGCAGGCGCAGCAGGAAGGCGGTCGGCCCCCAGTACCAGGGACCGGTCAGCTCCAGCAGGTCGGGGTCGGCGGCGGTGGGCGCCCAGGGGCCGGGGATGGCCGGCTCGTGGGCCTCCAGGATGTCCAGCAGGTCGGTGGCGACCGTGGGACGCAGCCCGGAGGTGGTGTTGGCCATGCACAGCACGCCGGCGCCGTCGGCGGGGTCGCCCCAGACCACGGCCAGGAAGCCGGGCATCGACCCGCCGTGCCCGGCCAGGCGGCGCCCGCGGTGGCGCAGCAACTGGATGCCCAGCCCGAAGCCGGTGCTCCACACCTCGGCGTCGTCGACGCCGGCCGGCTCGCGCATCTCGGCCAGCGTGGCGGGGTCCAGGACGCGGCGATCGCCGCGGGCCAGGAACCGCGACCAGGTGGCCAGGTCGGCGCAGGTGGACCACAGCTGCCCGGCCGGCCCCATGGCGCCAGCGTCGTGCTCGGGCTCGGGCAGCAGGACATCGGCCCACGGATGCACGGCGTACCCGCGGGCGTACGGCTCGCGCGGCCGGGTCGTGGTGTCGCGCATGCCGAGCGGCTCGAGGATCTCCGAGCGGGCGACGTCGGCCCAGTCGGCCTTGCGGTGGCGGGCGACCAGCTCGCCCAGCAGGGCGAACCCGAGATTGGAGTAGTGGAAGCGCCGGCCCGGCCGGTGACGGGAGGTGCCCTGGTCCAGCGCGCCGGTGAGCTCGTCGATCTCCATGCCGTGCACGCGCTCCCACCACGGGCCGGGCGGCTCGGCGGTCAGGCCGGCGGTGTGCGACAGCAGTTGGGCGATGGTGACCTCGCCGACCGGGGTGGCGGGCATGTGCCGGGACAACGGGTCGTTCAGCGTCAGCAGGCCCTCGTCGCGCAGCCGCATGACCAGCACGGCGACCAGGGTCTTGGTGATGGAGCCGATGCGGTACTGGGTGTCGGCCGTCGGCGCGGCGCCGCCCTCGACCGTCCCCCGGGCGCCGAACCAGACCGGCTCGCCGTCGCGCAGCACCGTCGCGACCAGCGAGGGTGTGCGCGCCTCGGCCTGCTCGATCGCCACGCGGCGCAGCAGCGCGCGAGCCGTGCCTTCCAGAATCGCCGCCATCGGCCCACTTCCCCGATCTGAGGTCCCGCCAGGATCAGTGACACATTAGCGTTGATCGGCCCGCCGCCCGGCCGACAAGCCGTTCACCCCAGGGCCATACGCGCTTGCCGCGGAGCCCTCCTCGCGCCCGCTTCCCGGGGGCCGCGTACCGGACGGGCTGCCCGGGGCCCGGCTCTGTTCTACGCTGGCGCGAGCGTAGGACGGCGTGGAGGTGGCGGGGTGCAGGTGAAGGGCGACGGGGCCGCGGGCACGAGCATCTCGGCGGTCCTGGAACGCGTCACCTACGCCAACGAGGAGACCGGGTACACCATCGCCAGGGTGGCCGTCGAGCGGGGCGGGGCCGAGCTGGTGACGGCCGTGGGGCCGCTGCTCGGGGCGCAGGTCGGCGAAAGCCTGCGGCTGACCGGCCGGTGGACCTCCCACCCCAAGTACGGCAGGCAGTTCGAGGTGTGGTCCTACGCCACCGTGCTGCCGGCCACCGTGCAGGGCATCCAGCGCTACCTGGGGTCGGGGCTGGTCAAGGGCATCGGCCCCAAGATGGCCGAGCGCATCGTCGGTCACTTCGGCACCGACACCCTGGAGGTGATCGAGAAGTCGCCCGAACGGCTGGTGGAGGTGCCCGGGCTCGGTCCCAAGCGCACCAAGATGATCGCCGCCGCCTGGGAGGAACAGAAGATCATCAAAGAGGTGATGATCTTCCTGCAGGGCGTCGGGGTGTCCACCTCGATCGCCGTGCGCATCTTCAAGCAGTACGGCGAGACCTCCATCACCGTGGTGAAGAGCGAGCCTTACCGGCTCGCCGACGACGTGTGGGGCATCGGGTTCAAGACCGCCGACACCATCGCCCAGGCCGTCGGCATCCCGCACGACAGCCCCGAGCGGGTCAAGGCCGGCCTGCGCTACACCCTGTCCCAGGCGGCCGACGCCGGCCACTGCTACCTGCCCGCGCCCAACCTGGTCGGCGACGCGGTGAAGATCTTGGAGGTGCCGGCCGAGCTGGTGGCGAGCTGCCTTGTCGAGCTGGCCGCCGCCGAGGGCGTGGTCCGCGAGGAGGTCCCCGCCGGCGACGCCGTGGTACCGGCGGTCTACCTGGTGCCCTTCCACCGCGCCGAGCTGGCGCTGGCGGGTGGTGTGCGCCGTCTGCTGGACTCCGGGCACGACCGGCTCGGGGCCTTCGCCGGGGTCGACTGGAGCGCCGCGCTGGGCTGGCTGCGCGAGCAGACCGGCGCCGAGCTGGCCCCCGAGCAGGCCGAGGCGGTGCGGCTGGCCCTCACCTCCAAGGTGGCCGTGCTGACCGGCGGGCCCGGCTGCGGCAAGAGCTTCACCGTGCGTTCGATCGTGGCCCTGGCCCGCGCCAAGAAGGCCAAGGTGGTGCTGGCCGCCCCCACCGGCAGGGCCGCCAAGCGCCTGGCCGAGCTGACCGGTCACGAGGCCACCACCGTCCACCGCCTTCTGCAGCTGCGCCCGGGCGGGGAGGCGACCTTCGACCGCGACAACCCGCTGGAGGCCGACCTGCTGGTGGTGGACGAGGCGTCCATGCTGGACCTGCTGCTGGCCAACAAGCTGGTCAAGGCGGTGGCCACGGGGGCGCACCTGCTGTTCGTGGGCGACGTCGACCAGCTGCCGTCGGTCGGCGCGGGGGAGGTGCTGCGCGACCTGCTGGCCGCCGACGTCGTCCCGCGGGTGCGGCTGACCCAGATCTTCCGCCAGGCCCAGCAGTCGGGCGTGGTGGTCAACGCCCACCGGATCAACACCGGCCTGCATCCCACGCTGACGGGCATGACCGATTTCTTCCTGTTCCCCTGCGAGGAGCCCGAGGAGATCGCCGCGCTCACCGTGGACGTGGTGGCCCGGCGCATTCCCCGCAGGTTCGGGCTGAACCCCCGCCGCGACGTGCAGGTGCTGGCCCCGATGCATCGCGGCGCGGCCGGGGCGGGCAACCTCAACAACGCCCTGCAGGAGGCGCTCACCCCCTCCCGCGAGGGCATGCCCGAACGGCGCTACGGCGGCCGGGTCTTCCGCATCGGCGACAAGGTGACCCAGCTGCGCAACAACTACGACAAGGGCGCGGCCGGGGTGTTCAACGGCACCGTCGGGGTGGTCACCGACCTGCGTCCCGAGGACGGCAAGCTGACCGTCCTGACCGACGAGGACGAGAGCGTCGAATACGGCTTCGACGAGCTGGACGAACTGGCGCACGCCTACGCGGTGTCCATCCACCGTTCGCAGGGCAGCGAATATCCCGCCGTGGTGATCCCGCTGGCGACCAGCGCGTGGATGATGTTGCAGCGCAACCTTCTGTACACGGCGGTCACCCGCGCCAAGAAACTCGTGGTGCTGGTCGGCTCACGCCGTGCCCTGGCGCAGGCGGTGCGCACCCGGGGGGCGGGCCGCCGCCACACCAGCCTCACCCACCGGCTCCGCCAGGGCTGAGACTGCGCCGGCGACGGCCGTACGCGCCTCGCGCCGGCGGCGGTACCCCCGATGTCCACCTTCGACGCTTTGCCCGATTTTCCACTGACAATCTTCGTCAAGCCTTCTGACGAGGCTGGACAGGGCATTCCGGCCTGAATCGCGCCTGCGAGTTGGCCGAAATGTGATCCAACTAACCCCAAACGTGTACGTTTCAGTGCTGATGCCCATTAGGGTTTTTATGAGCACTTTGCCGTCCTGGGGGAGAAGGTCGTGCGGGACTTTCGTCAACGTCTGAGGACTCCGATCGCCGGGCTGGCCGTGGTGACGGCCTGTCTGCTGACCGCGTCATGCTCGGGCGGCGGCGCGAGCCCCTCCGGTCCTGGCGCCGACGGCGGCGCCGGCACCAGCGCGCCCCCGACGCCCCTGCCGCAAATCAAGATCAGCCCGGTGAAGGGCGCCAGCAAGGTCCGGCCCGAGAAGAGCGTCGTGGTCACCGTCGGCGACGGGGAGCTGGAGGAGGTCACCGTCGAAGCCGGCGGCAAGCCGCTGAAGGGCGAGTTCGACGCCGGGCGCACCAAGTGGGTGTCCAAGGGCCCGCTGAAGCCGTCGGCCACCTACACCGTCTCGGCCAAGGCCACCGGCCAGGGCGGCCCCGCGACGGCCACCAGCTCCTTCACCACCCTCAAGCCGGCCCAGGAGCTGCGCATCGCCGACATCACCCCCAACGTCAAGGGGGAGACCGTCGGCGTCGGCATGCCGATCATGGTGCGCTTCAGCCGGCCGGTGGCCGACAAGAAGGCCGTCGAGCGGGCGCTGAAGGTCACCGCCGAGAAGCCGGTCACCGGGGCCTGGCGGTGGATCGACGACAGCCTGGTCATCTACCGCACCGCCAAGTACTGGCCCGCCCACCAGAAGGTGCGCTTCACCGCCGCCCTGGAAGGCGTGCGCGACGGCAAGGACGTGTACGGCGTGCGCAACTACGCCGCCACCATGAAGGTCGGCGCGGCGTGGATCAGCAGCGTCAACACCCGCAGCCACCAGATGATCGTCCGCAAGGACGGCAAGATCGTCCAGAAGATGGCGATCAGCGCCGGCAAGGCCACCACGCGCGAGTACACCACCACCAACGGCGTCCACCTGACGATGGAGCGCGGCAACCCGGTCACCATGATCTCCCCGGGTAAGAAGAAGGGCGACCCCGGCTACTACAAGGAGGTCGTCGACCACGCCGTGCGCATCTCCAACAGCGGCGAGTACGTCCACAGCGCGCCGTGGTCGGTCGGCTCGCAGGGCCGGGCCAACGTCAGCCACGGCTGCGTCAACGCCCGCCCCGACCAGGCCAAGTGGTTCTACGACAACTTCCACCGCGGCGACGTCGTCAAGATCGTCGGGACGACCCGCACGCTCGAGTGGAACAACGGCTGGGGCTACTGGCAGCTGCCGTTCAAGCAGTGGAAGAAGGGCAGCGCCCTAGCCGGCTGAGCCCGGCTGAGGCCGCGGCCGCCGGGCGGGCCGGCCCGATGAACGGGCACCGAACCGCCCCGCCGCGCGGAAGCCGGTGTCCCGGGCCGGCGAGCCGGTCGAAGGCCGCGGGCAGGCGGGGCGGCGTTGACGGCCTGCCCGAACGGGCCCGCCCCGGCCCTCCTCGCCGCCGTTCCTCCAGCCTCTGACACGCCGACGCCGCCGGGCCGCCCGCCGGCCGATCCACCGGTCATCCGCGCCGGTGCACGGTCACCGCGGACGCCGCCTGCGGGTTGGCGGCCGGGAGCAGCCCGTGGTGGTGCAGGAGGGTGCGGGCATGGGCGATGGCGGTGGGGGTGTCGGGGAAGACCAGGCCGTCGCGGTGGAGGTGGTCGGCGACGCCGAGGGCGACCAGGACCTGAGTGTGCCCGGGTTTGATGCCGGAGATCAACACGGTGATGCCACGGCGCTCCATGCGGGTGATCGCGTCGCCGAGGATGTGGGCACCGGTGGCGTCCAAGGTGGTGATCCGGGACATCCGCAAGATCACCACGCGGACGTCGGCGACTTCGGACAGCTCCAGCAGGAAGCGGTGGGCGGCGGCGAAGAACAGCGGCCCGTCGAACCGGTAGGCGACGATGTGCTCGCTCAGCAGCCGTTGTTCCTCCGCGCTGTGGTCACCCGCGTCCAGCGGTACCTGATCGAGCCGGGAGGTCCGGGCGACCGCGCGAAGCGCGAGCACGACGGCCAGGCCAAGACCCACGGCGACCGCGGTGATGAGGTCGAACACGACGGTCACGATGAAGGTGAGGGCGAGCACGACGGCGTCGCCGCGGGTCGCGCGGGCCAGCGCGCGCAAGGAGCCGACCTCGACCATGCGGACGGTGGTGGCCAGCAGCACCCCGGCGAGCGCCGCGAGCGGGATCCGGCCTACCAAGGGGCCGGCGGCGAGCACAATGCCGGCGAGGACGGCGGCGTGGGTGAGCGCGGCCAGCCGGGACCGGGCCCCGGCGCGGACGTTGACCGCGGTGCGGGCGATCGCGGCGGTCGCCGGAACGCCGCCCAGGACGGGCGCGGCCAGGTTGGCGATGCCCTGCCCGAACAGTTCCCGGTCGGGGTCGTGTTTCTCGCCGACGCTCATCGCGTCGGCGACGGTGGCGCACAGCAGGCTCTCCAGCGCGGCCAGCGCGGCCACCGCCAGCGCGGACGGCAGGAGCGTTCCCACCATGCCGGGATCGACGAAGCCAAGCGACGGGGCGGGCAGCCCAGCCGGCAAGGCCCCGATCCGGGCGACGTCGAGCGAGAACACCTGAGCACCCAGCGTCGCGGCCGCGACCCCGAGAAGGGAGAACGGGACACCCGGCCGCAGCCGGGCGCCGGTCAGCATCAAAGCGGCCACCGCCAGCGCCATGACGGGCGCGACCCAGGTCGGATGAGCGGCGAAGCGCGCCAGGGCCGAAGCCGCGACCTGCCACACCTTCTCGCCGTCCGCGGCCGGCACGCCGAGCGCCGCGGGGATCTGCTGCAGCGCGATGACCACCGCGATACCGGCGGTGAACCCCTCGGTCACCGACGTCGGCAGAAACCGGGCGAACCGTCCCACCCGCAGCGCGGACAAGGCCAGAAGTACCAGCCCGGCCATCAGGCCGACCATCAGCACTCCGCCGGGGCCGTAGAGGTGCACGATCGGGACGAGCACGACGGTCATCGCGCCGGTCGGACCGGACACCTGCAGATTGCTGCCGCCGAACACGGCCGCGAGCGCTCCGGCGACGATCGCGGTGACCAGGCCGGCCTGCGCGCCGAGCCCGGAGGAGACCCCGAACGCCAGCGCCAGCGGCAACGCCACCACCGCGACGATCAGCCCGGCCACCAGGTCCCGGCCCGGGGAGCGGCGCGCGGCGACCCAGTCGGACCGTCCGGGCAGCAGATCCGGCAGCCGGCGCAGCACCTCCCGCGGGTTCACGTCGCCTGTTCCAGCTCGGCGAGCAGTTCATGCTGGTCTGCCAGCAGTTCGGTGAGGATCCGGCGAGCCGCCCGCATCATCTCCGACACATCCGCTCCGGCCAACTCGTACACCACGGTCGTCCCGTCCCGCCGGGCGGTCACCAGACCCGCCCGGCGCAGCACCCCCAGTTGCTGCGACAGATTCGGCGCCTCCACCTCGATGGCGGTCAGCAGCTCCCGGACCTGCTTGGGTCCCTCGCACAGCAGTTCCAGCACCCGGATGCGCAGCGGATGGCCGAGTGTCTTGAACAGCTCGGCCTTGGCCTGATACAGCGGGACCGGCATCACCCGGCCCCGCCTTGAACTCCGCGGTCCTGGTCCTGGTCCTGGTCCTGGTCCTGGTCCAGGTCCGCTTCGCTCACGCCGCCGTCCGGCTCCGCACGTGCGGCAGGGGTCACATCGACGCCCAACTCCCGCCGCAGCGAATCCAGATCACCACCAGCGCTGTACTTCAGCGCACGGGCGACCTTCACCTGCTTGGCTTTGGCCCGGCCACGTCCCACCCGGCATCGCCTCCTCCTCGACGAGCATCACACGGCTTGCCATTATATAGAATTTCAGAAAACTGCAACTGATTTACTGCGGACCTTGGAGCGGCCGCCTCGCCCGGCGCGTTCGCGCCGAGCGGTGGCGCGGCTCCAGGGCCCGGTGAGGCATAGAGATCACCATGGTGGCGCCGCCAACCGGCGCGAGCCATCGGCCGCTAACACATTCCCGCAGATCAGGGATGCGGCCGTGATTCGCCCCCTCGCCGAAAGGACCCCATGAGCCGGCGAAGACGGGCGGCGAACCTGCTCCGTCCCGGCCGCCGGCACTGACCTGGGGGGAAAGCCCTACAGCAGCGCGAGCTGGCGGTCGACGGTGCGGCGGGGCCGCCAGGGGAGTCGGCGGGCGCCGATGCCGTACAGGCGGGCCAGCTCGGCGACCCGGCCCTCAACGCGGCGGCGGTAGTCCTCGGCGGCGATCGGCCCCGCGCCGTACAGCTCCTCGTAGCGGGGCAGCAGGCGCGGATGCTCCTCGGCCAGCCACCGCAGGTACCATTCGCGCGAGCCGGAGGGCAGGCGCAGCACCATGGGGGTGAGGCTGACGGCGCCGGCCTCGGCGACGCGGCGCACCACGGCGCGCAGCTGGTCCTCCGAGTCGGTCAGGCACGGCAGGATCGGGGCCATCAGCACCCCGCAGGGCACCCCCCGCTCGACCAGCTCGGCGCACAGCTCCAGGCGTTTCTGCGCGCTCGGCGCGCCGGGCTCCACCACGCGGCGCAGCCGGTCGTCGACGAAGCCGATCGACACCCGCGTCTGCACCTCGGCCACCTCGGCGGCCTGGGCGATCAGCTCGGCGTCGCGCAGGACCAGCGCGCTCTTGGTCATGACGTGGAACGGGTTGCCCGCGTCGCGCAGCGCCGCCAGGATGCCCGGCATCAGCCGGTAGACCCGCTCGGCGTCCTGGTAGCAGTCGCCGCTCAGGCCGATGCCCACCGCCTCGCCGGCCCACCGGGGAGAGGCCAGCTCGGCCCGCAGCCGCCGGGCCGCGTCGGTCTTGACCACGATCGCCGAGCCGAAGTCGCGCTCGCCGTCCAGGCCGAGGTAGCGGTGGGAGCGGCGGGCCCCGCAGTACAGGCAGGCGTGGGCGCAGCCGCGGTAGGGGCTGACGGCGAACGACAGCCCGAGCCCGGCGGCCTCGGGCACCCGGTCGATGATCGTGCGCGCCGGCACCTCGTAGAAGGTCGTCTCACCCTCGGCCCGGCGGACCGCGCGCCGTTCGATGCGCGGGCGCGTCTGGACGGGGTGCTCGACAAGGGGAAGGGCGTCGAAACGCATGACCTACAGTGGAACACGTATTCGATACCCGTGGCAAGTGATCCGCGGCTCCGGGCGAGCCGATCGCCGCGGCGGGTGCTCATCGGGTGCTCATTCCTCGATGGCCCCGCCGATGGCGCGCAGGTGCTCGCGGAAGGTCAGCGCGGGGGTCTGCCGGCGCCGGGCGAGGTAGTCCGCGAACCGCACCTGCTCGCGCAGCGAGACCCCTGCCCTGATGCGCTCGGCCTGGCGGCGCTCGGTGTCGCGGATGCCCTCGGCGAGGGTGAGCAGGTCCTCGGCGCGGTCGGCCGGGACGAACAGCACGCCGTCGTCGTCGCCCAGGGCCAGCTCGGCCGCGGTCACCGTCAGCTCGCCCACCGTGGCCGCGCGCAGGGCGTCCTGCGGCAGGGGGTCCAGCCGCAGCGGCCCGGTGGAGATCGCGCCCAGGCTGAACACCGGCAGCCCGATGGCCCGGATGTCGGCGGTGTCGCGATGCAGGCCCCAGATGAGGACCCCGCTCAGTCCCGCGGCCGCGGCCTCCAGCACGACCAGGTCGCCGACGCACGCCTCGTCCATCCGGCCGCCGTTGTCCACCACCAGCACCTCGCCGGGCTCGGCCCGCTGGAAGGCCTCCAGGAAGACGTCGACGCTGCCGGCGTGCCGGGCGGGCAGGACGCGCCCGCACAGCCGGTCGCCGGGCGTCACGGGGCCCACCGCCGCCGGGGCGCACCGCACGGGCACCCGGGCGCGCAGGCAGGCGTCGGCGATGTGGGCGGTGGTCAGAGCCGAGAACCGTTCAGCGAGCTTGTGGTGATCCATGCCGTGCGTCCTTCCCGCGCCGCCCGCCGGCGCCTGTCACCCCGACGCTGCCACGTCCCCCGGCCGGCGATCAACCATGAGGGCCCGCCGGGCGGTGCGGGAAGGTCAGCCGATGCGCAGCGGGAGCGTTCGCGGCCCGCGCACCTGCCCGGCGGCCCAGGTCACCGCCCCCGGATCGGCCAGGCCGAACTCCGGCACCCGCTCCAGCCACACCTCCAGCGCCACCCGCAGCTCCATGCGCGCCAGGTGGGAGCCGACGCAGCGGTGCACGCCGAGGCCGAACGCGGCGTGCCGGTTGACCTGCCGGTCGATGACGACCTGGTCCGCGCGGTCGAACTGCGCGGGGTCGCGGTTGGCGGCGGGGAACGACAGCAGGATCCAGTCCTCGGCCCTCATGTCGACGCCGTTCCAGTGCAGGTCCTGCTTGACCAGCCTGGCCATCGTGACCGGGGCGTAGGCTCGCAGGAACTCCTCCATCGCGGTGGGCAGCAGCGCGGGCTCGGCGACCAGGCGCTCGCGGTCGCGCGGCGTCCTGGCCAGGTGCCACAGCGAGGCGCCGATCGCGCTCCAGGTGGTGTCGATGCCGGCGATCAGCAGCAACGCCATCGTGCCGGCCACATGGGCGGGCTGCAGCTTGCTGCCGTACAGCTCGGCGTTGATGAGGTAGGTCGTCAGGTCCTCGCGCGGGTGGTCCAGGTGGTCGCGGATCTGGGCGAGCAGGTAGTCGAACAGCAGGCCCATCCGCGCCGTGCGCTCCTCGGGCGGCAGGTTGACCCCTTCGAGCGCGTTCTCGATGAACTCGCGGAACCGCGGGCCGTCCTGCTGGGGGAACCCGAGCATGTCGGCGATGACGCGCATCGGGATGTGCTGGGCGTAGTCGCGGGCGGCGTCGACGACCCGCTGCCCCTCCAAGCCGTCGATGAGCGCGTGGCACAGCGCCCTGGTGGCCGCCTCCCGCTTGGCGACCGCGGTCTTGGTGAAGGCCGGCAGCAGCAGTTTGCGCGCGTCGTGGTGGAACGGCGGGTCGGAGGAGATCGGCGGGCTGCCTCCGACCGGGGCCGCCTCCAGGGGCGGCCGGAAGTTGCTCATGATGATCGAGCGGGAGGAGAAGTGGTCGGTGTCGTAGGCGATCGCCGCGACGTCCTCATAGCGGGTGGGCAGCCAGCCGCCGCCGAAGCGGCCGGTGTGCGCGATGGGGCACCGCTGCCGCAGGTCGTCCTGGATGGGGTAGGGGTCGGCCGCCCATTCGGGCTCAAGATGGGAGAAGTCGCTGGCCCAGTCGGCCACCGGGCCGGTGACGATCTCGCTGCGCGTGCCGAGGGGCGCGTCGGGACGTGTCCCGCGGAAGTCCTGGCTGAACCGGTCGTCGACGGTCATCTCACGCCTCCGCGCCGGTGCCGATGGCCCGCTCGGGGCAGTTGGCCGCGGCCAGGCGCGCCGCGGGCTCCTCGCCGGCCCGCACCAGGCCGTCGCCGGCGACGTGCCCGTAGCCCTCCTCGTCCTCGGTGAACAGGGCGGGGGCCAGGTCGTAGCAGCGGCCGTGTCCCTGGCAGCGCTGGGGGTCGATTCGTACTCTCACTGCGGAGTGCTCCGGTCTGTGGTCGATGGTGTGGCCGGTGGGGCGAGGGCGCCGGCGACGCGGGTGAGCAGCGCCGACCACTCGGCGGGGTCGACGGCGTGCAGGGCGGGGGTGATGAGCGCGCTTCCCATGGACAGCAGCAGGCAGAAGTGGGCCAGCGCCTCGGGCGACAGCACGGGGTCCAGCTCGCCCTCGCGCTGGGCGACGCCGACCAGCCCGGCGATCCAGTCGGCCCGCTCACCGATGTAGTCGCGCATCGGACGGGCGACGTCGGAGTCGCGGCGGGCCGCGACCAGCGCCTCGACGATGAGGTGGCCGTCGGCGGGCCGTCGGCGGGGCAGCCAGCGGCCGATGACCAGCAGCAGGTCGGTGGCCGAGCGACCCGGTTCGGCGGCCAGCAGGCTCGCCAGCATCTGCCGGCCGTGCGCGCGAAGCGCGGCGACCAGCAGCTCGGCCTTGGAGCCGAAGTGGGCGTACAGCGCGCCGTTGCTCACCCCGGCCGCGGCGGCGATGTCGGCCACGCGCGTGCCGTCGTACCCGCGCTCGGCGAACACCTCGGCGGCCGCGAGCAGCAGCCGTTCCCGCGTCTCGGCCGCGGTCACCCCCGCGATACGCCCCATAAGTGAATTAAAAGATCGTTCATTTGATTCGTCAACAGCCCCGGAGGAACGCGCGGCCGCGGACCTGACCGGCGTTCGCATGGCGGACAGGGAGTCGGTCAGCAGATGCCCGGGAGTGGGCGCGGTTCTTCGGACACGACGATGGGCACCGGCGTCGAAGAGCTAGGACCCGGGGAAGCCGTCACACCCGTCCGGGCCGCCGTTCCGCGAGAAGCTCACGGTCTGGACGAGCAGATGTGACATCGAGCGGTTCTCACATCTCGCGTACCGATGAGTGTGGCCGGACCTCCCAGGCCGGCCGTTGGAGCTGATCGTTGTATACGATGACGTCGGCGTGGTCGGCCGGGCGGGCTGTGGCGAAGTAGAGCTGCTGGGAGGGGATATAGCGGTCGCGCCAGGACCGTTCGATTTCGGCGGCGCCGGCGGCGGATCCGGCCAGCGCCGTGCTTCGGTCCCGGGCGCGATCCACCGTCTGCTCGAACGGGACGGACACGAAGATGCGCAGGTCCCACCGGTCGAGG
Source organism: Sphaerisporangium sp. NPDC004334 (assembly GCF_053602655.1). Taxonomy (NCBI): domain Bacteria; kingdom Bacillati; phylum Actinomycetota; class Actinomycetes; order Streptosporangiales; family Streptosporangiaceae; genus Sphaerisporangium; species Sphaerisporangium sp. NPDC004334. The sequence goes on along the minus strand of NZ_JBSGDZ010000018.1, from coordinate 181,406 downwards.
AGTTCTGGACGCATCAGGAAGACGCCGTCGAAGAGCAGTACGGCCTCTGCGGGGGCGGTCGTGACCGGCGGGGACGACGGGGCGTCGGTGCCGGTGTCGTAGACCGCGTGCTGGAACCTTCGGTTCCCGCCCGGGCCCAGCGGATCGAGCAGGACCCGGCACAGCGCGGCGTGGTCGTGGGCGTCGAAGTAGCAGCCTTCGGCCGAGTACCGGCCGCGTCGGTAGCGCTGTGCACGGGGGAAGAGGAAGTCGTCGATGGTCGCGCGGATGACGTCGCGGTCCTGCGCGCGCAGGACGACGGCGAGCTCGTCGGCCAGCGTGGTCTTGCCGGCGGCGGGCGGCCCGTCGATGGCGACCCGCAGCGGGTGCGCGGCCGTGACGGACCCGATCGCCTCGGCCAGCCGACTGATGAGCTCGCCGCGGGTGCCTTGGTCCATTGCCGCCTTTCTCAAGTAGCGATTCGTCCACTGGATCCTCTCAAGGATCATCGACCACCGGTTCGGCGGGACGGCGCGGTGAACCGTGAGGTCGGCGCGTCGCCTCACATGGCGCCTCACATTCCGGGGGGTTGTGGTGTCGGAGTGGTGAGTCGAGATCGCGAAGGGAAGACCCGTCATGTCAAGGCCGCAACACCACCCACCCTGCAAGGTCGTCGTCATCGGCGGCGGTTACGCCGGAACGCTCGCGGCCAACCGTCTGCGGATGCGCGCCGACGTCGAGGTCGCTCTGGTCAATCCCCGTCCGTGGTTCGTGGACCGCGTCCGGCTGCACCAGTTCGTGGCCGGCACCGGCGAGGCCACGGTGGACTACGGCGCGCTGCTGGGTGAGGGGATCCGCTTGATCGTCGACAGCGCCACGCGCATCGACACCGCCGCCCGCATGGTGCGGCTGGCGTCAGGCGGCGCGCTGGAGTACGACTACGTCGTCTACGCGGTCGGCAGCACCGGCGCGATGCCGCCATCGGTGCCCGGCACGGCCGAGTTCGCTTTCTCCGTCGCCGCGTTGGAGCCCGCGCAGCGGCTGCGCGCGAAGGTGGAGGAGTTGCCCTCCGATGCCCCGGTCACCGTGGCCGGTGGCGGGTCGACCGGCGTCGAGACGGCCGCCGAACTGGCCGAACAGGGACGCAAGGTCACGCTGGTGTGCGGGGGAATCCTGGCGCCCTCGATGAGTGCGCCGGGCCGGCGGTACATCGCCACGTGGCTGACCCGGCACGGTGTCGCCGTACTCGAGGCCGCCGAGGTGAGCGAGGTGCGGCCGGGCGCGGTCGTCGTCGCCCACGGCGGTGCCGACGGCGGTGCCCGCGGCGAGGTGCGCGCGAGCGCACTGACCATCTGGACGGCCGGTTTCGGGGTGCCGCAGCTGGCGGCCGCGAGCGGACTGCGCACCGACGAGATCGGCCGGCTGCTCACCGACGAGACGCTGACCAGCATCGACGACGACCGCATCGTCGCGGCCGGAGACGCCGCCGCCCCCTCGGGCCGGCCGCTGCGGATGAGCTGCCAGGCCGCCGGGCCGCTCGGGGCGCAGGCCGCCGACACGGTGCTGAGCCGTGTCGCGGGGACCCGACCGGCGGTGATCGACCTGGCCCTCACAGGGACGTGCGTCAGCCTCGGCCGGCGCGCCGCCATGCGACAGCTCGCCCGCAGGGACGACACCTCGGTGAACCTCTACCTCGGCGGCCGCATCGGCGCGGCGTACAAGGAACTGACGTGCAGGCTCGGGGTGTGGAAGATCCGCCGCGAGGCCCGCAGGCCGGGCTCCCTCATCTGGCCCAAGGGCGGTCCGCGTCCCTGAGCGGCCGGCCTGCCGGCCTTCGGCGAGGTCCCGCCGTGGTCACAGGCACAGGATGCGGTGCAGGCGGCGGGCGGCCAGCCACAGGCCGCCGGCGACCATGGCCAGCAGGTAGGCGGCGTGCCCGAGCAGCCCCCAGTGCGGGTCGCCGATGGCAAGGCCCCGCACCAGCTCCACCGCGTGGTACAGCGGGGTGAGCTGGACCAGCACCTGCAGGACCGCCGGATAGTCGCCGACGGGGGAGAAGGTGCCGGAGAACAGGAACAGCGCGAACTGCCCGGTGGACATCAGGTCGAAATCCTGCCAGCCGCGCATCAGCGTGCTGACCGCCATGCCGACCGCGCCGAACGCCAGCCCGACCAGGATCGTGGCGGGGAAGGCGGCCAGCGCCCACAGCGGCGCGGCCAGCCCGAGCGCCGCCATGATGAGCACGAACACCCCGGTGTACAGCGAGCCGCGGAGCATGGCCCAGCCGAGCTCGCCGAGGGCGAGCTCGAACGGCCGCACCGGCGTGGCCAGGATGGCGTCGAAGGTCTTCTGGTACTTCATCTTGTGGAAGAAGTTGAACGTGGTCTCGGCCAGCGCGCCCGACATCGCCGCCACCGCCAGCATGGCAGGGGCGACATAGGCGGCGTAGGGCAGCGACCGCCCGCCCACCGGCAGGTCGCCGACCAGCGCTCCCACGCCGACGCCGATGGACAGCAGGTACAGCAGCGGCTCGAAGAACCCCGACAGCAGCACCAGCCAGTAGGACGGGCCCGAGCGCAGCGCCCCCAGGTTGCGGCCGATCACCGCGCCGACCCGGCCGGGGGCGACCCGGGCGGCGATCATCGTGGTCACCATGTGTCAGTCCTGAAGTCGCTTGCGGAAGGCGTGGAAGGCCCACAGCGTGCCCGCCGCGGTGAACACCAGCAGGTAGGCCAGGTGCGCCGCGACCGGCCAGGGCGGGGCCGTGCCCAGGGTGGCCGCGCGGCTGAGCTCGACGCCGTGCCACAACGGGGACAGGTAGGCCAGCGGCCGGGCGAGGGCGGGCAACTGCTCGACGGGGAAGAAGACGCCGCTGAACAGCGCGGCGGGGACCATCACGAAGCGGAACAGCAGCGCGAAGTAGCTGTCATGGTCGATGGTGGCGGCGAAGGCCATCGTGGGCGCGGCCGAGGCCAGGGCGACCAGCCCGCACACCAGCGGCGCGGCCAGCGCCCACGGCGAGCGCAGCGCGCCGAACAGCGAGGTGACGCCGAGGAACACCACCACCGCGATCTCGGCTCTGAGCAGGATGTACAGCAGCCACCCGCACACCATGTCGCCGACCTGGACCGGCGTGGCGCGCATGGCGTGGTAGGCGCGGCTCCACTTGAAGTCGCCAAGGACGGGGTAGGTGGACTCGCCGACCGACATCTGGAAGGCGGTGGAGGCGAGTACTCCTGGGACGATCCACGACAGGTAGTCCACGCCGCCGATGCCGCCGATGTATCCCCCGACGCCCAGGCCGATGCTGAGCAGGAACAGCACCGGCAGCCCGAAGGAGGAGAACACCGAGGCGGTCCACACCCGGCGGTAGAGGGTCAGGGCGCGCTCCAGGACGGCGAGGGTCGAGCGGGCCGAGACCTGGTCGGCGAACGGGATCATCAGTCGACCAGCGTCCGGCCGGTGAGGTGCAGGAAGACGTCCTCCAGGGTGGAGCGGCGCGCCAGCACGCTGGAGGGGTTCAGCCCGCGCCGGTGCACCTCGGCGACGGCGGCGTCGCCGTCCTCGGCGTACACCAGCAGGCGGTCGGGCAGCGGGTCGACCCGCCGGCCGATGCCGGCCAGCTTGGCGGCCAGGTCGGCGGGCCGCTCGTCGCCGAAGCGCAGCTCGACCACCTCGGGGGTGGAGTAGGTCTGGATCAGGGAGCGGGGTGAGCCCTCGGCGACGATGCGGCCGCCGTCCATGACGACCAGCCGGTCGCACAGCTGCTCGGCCTCGTCCATGTAGTGGGTGGTGAGCACCAGGGTGGTGCCGCGCCGCTTGAGCTGGAACAGCCGCTCCCACAGCAGGTGGCGGGCCTGGGGGTCAAGGCCGGTGGTGGGCTCGTCGAGCAGGATGATGTCGGGTTCGTTGACCATGGCGCGGGCGATGGTCAGGCGCCGCTTCATGCCGCCCGACAGCGGCTCGACCTTGCTGCCGGCGCGGTCGGACAGCTGGACGAACTCCAGCAGCGCGTCGGCCCGGCGGCGGGCCTCCTGCCTGCCGAGGCCGAAGTAGCGGGCGTAGACGGTGAGGTTCTCGCGCACGCTCAGGTCGAAGTCGAGGTTGTCCAGCTGGGGGCAGACGCCGAGCCGGGCGCGGATGCGGGTGCCGTCGCGGACCGGATCCATGCCGAGGATGCTCAGCTCGCCGCCGGTGGGCATCGACACGCAGCCGATCATGCGCATCGTGGAGGACTTGCCCGCGCCGTTGGGGCCGAGGAAGCCGAACGCCTCGCCGGGGGCCACCGACAGGTCGATGCCGTCCACCGCGGTGAAGGCGCCGAAGCGTTTCACCAGGCCACGCGCGTAGATCAGAGGTTGTTCCGACACGAGCAAGAACCCTAGCCAAGCGCCCCGACATTCCCGCAACACCTTTTCCGGGCGGCGCGCCACACGTGCCACGGCTGAGCGGCCCCCGGGAAAGGGACCAAGGTCTCTGGAATAGCCCGCCCGCAGAGGGAACGCTCGTATCCATGAACGAGCTTGAGCGAGTCGATGCTTTCTGGCGTGCCGCCAACTACCTGTCGGTCGGGCAGATCTATCTGCTGGACAACCCGTTGCTCGGCGAGCCGCTGCTGCCCGAGCACGTCAAACCCCGCCTGCTCGGCCACTGGGGCACCACCCCTGGACTGAACTTCGTCTTCGCTCACCTGAACCGGGTGATCAGAGGGCGTGACCAGGACATGATCTACATCGCCGGTCCCGGGCACGGCGGCCCGGCCGCGGTCGCGCACGCCTGGCTGGAGGGCAGCTACTCGCAGGTCTACCCCGAGGTCTCCCAGGACCAGGACGGGATGCGCCGGCTGTTCCGGCAGTTCTCCTTCCCCGGCGGCATTCCGAGCCATGTGGCGCCCGAGACGCCCGGCTCCATCCACGAGGGTGGCGAGCTCGGCTACTCTCTCGCCCACGCCTACGGCGCCGCCTTCGACAATCCCGGCCTGGTGGTGGCGTGCGTCGTCGGCGACGGCGAGGCCGAGACGGGCCCGCTGGCCGCCAGCTGGCACTCCAACAAGTTCGTCAACCCGGCGCGGGACGGGGCGGTCCTGCCGATCCTGCACCTCAACGGCTACAAGATCGCCAACCCGACGGTGCTGTCGCGCATCCCCGAGCCGGAGCTGGTCAAGCTCATGGAGGGGTACGGCTACCGCCCGCACATCGTGGCCGGTGACGACCCGGCGGTCATGCACCGGCTCATGGCCGAGACGCTGGACACGGTGTTCGACCAGATCGCCGAGGTCAAGGCCGGCGGCGGCGGCCGCTGGCCCATGATCATCCTGCGCACGCCCAAAGGCTGGACCGGCCCCAAGCAGGTCGACGGGCTGCCGGTGGAGGGCACCTGGCGCGCCCACCAGGTGCCGCTGTCGGCGGTTCGCGACGACCCCGGCAAGCTGGCCGCGCTGGAGGAGTGGATGCGCTCCTACCACCCCGAGGAGCTGTTCGACGAGCGCGGCCGCCCGGTGGCCGAGGTGCTCGCCACGGTGCCCGAGGGGCCGCGCCGCATGAGCGCCAACCCCCACGCCAACGGCGGCGAGCTGCTCCAGCCGCTCAGACTGCCCGACTTCCGCGACTACGCCGTCGAGGTCAAGGCGCCGGCCACCGCGGCCAGCGAGCCGACGCGGGTGCTGGGCGCGCTGGTGCGCGACATCATCGCCGCCAACCCCGCCAACTTCCGCCTGCTCGGCCCCGACGAGGTGGCCTCCAACCGGCTGGGCGCGGCGTTCGAGGTGACCGGCCGGGTGTGGGAGGCCGAGCGGCTGCCCACCGACGAGCACCTGTCTCCCGAGGGCCGGGTGATGGAGGTGCTGAGCGAGCACCTGTGCCAGGGCTGGCTGGAGGGTTACCTGCTCACCGGCCGCCACGGGCTGTTCACCTCCTACGAGGCGTTCATCCACATCATCGACGCCATGTTCAACCAGCACGCCAAGTGGCTGGAGGCCTGCCGCAAGATCCCCTGGCGCAGGCCGGTCGCCTCGCTGAACTACCTGCTCAGCTCGCACGTCTGGCGCCAGGACCACAACGGCTTCAGCCACCAGGACCCCGGCTTCCTGGACGTGGTGGTCAACAAGAAGGCCACGGTGGTGCGCGTCTACCTGCCGCCGGACGCCAACACGCTGCTGTCGGTCGCCGATCACTGCCTGCGCTCGCGCGACTACGTCAACGTCGTGGTCGCCGGCAAGCAGCCGGTGCTGGACCTGATGCCGATGGAGGAGGCGATCCTGCACTGCACCCGCGGCCTCGGCATCCTGCCGTGGGCCTCCACCGACCAGGGCGCCGAACCGGACGTGGTGCTGGCCTGCGCCGGGGACGTGCCGACCCTGGAGACGCTGGCCGCCGCCGACCTGCTGCGCCGCCACCTGCCCGACCTGAGGGTGCGGGTGGTGAACGTGGTGGACCTGATGCGGCTGCAGCCGGAGGCCGAGCACCCCCACGGCCTGACCGACACCGCCTACGACGCGCTGTTCACCGCCGACAAGCCGGTCATCTTCAACTTCCACGGCTACCCGTGGCTGATCCACCGGCTGACCTACCGGCGCCACGGGCACCACCACCTGCACGTGCGCGGCTACAAGGAGGAGGGCACCACCACCACGCCCTTCGACATGGCGATGATGAACGACATCGACCGCTACCACCTGGTGATGGACGTGATCGACCGCGTCCCGGGCCTGTCGGAGCGCTGCGGCCACCTGCGGCAGGAGATGGCCGACGCCCGGACGCGGGCCCGCGCGCACACCCGCGAGTACGGCGAGGACCTGCCCGAGGTCCGCGACTGGAGCTGGCAGCACTGACCCCCGCTCCTCGCAGGCCGCGCACGCCGCGCCCGTGCCCTTCCCGCAGCACGGGCGCAGGGGCGTGCGGGGCTGCGGGGCGTGCGGGGCGTTGCGGGGCGTGCGGGGCGCCGTTCAGCGGGGCGGTGCGGCGGCGGGCAGGCGCAGGACCAAGCGGGCGCCGCGCGGGCTGTCCTCGATGGTCAGGGTGCCGCCGCTCATCTCGGCGATCTGCCGGGCGATGGGCAGGCCCAGGCCCGTGCCGCCCGGATCCCTGCGGCGGCCCTCGCTCAGGCGTACGAACCGCTGGAAGACGCTCTCGCGGCTGCCCGCCGGGATTCCCGCGCCGTCGTCCACCACCGAAAGCGTCGCCTCGCCGCCCGGCCCGCCGCCACTTCGCGCCACCGTGACGGTGATCGTGGACTCGGCGTGCCGTTCGGCGTTGGCCAGCAGGTTGGACAGCAACCTGCTGAGCCGCAGCCGATCGCCCAGCACCACCACGCCGGGCCGGAGGTCGCAGTCGATCCGGATGGCCGAGGGGTGGCGGGCGCGCACCTCGCCGCGTACCAGTTCGGCCAGGTCGACCGGGTCGCGGGCGCCCTGCGTCGCGGCGTCCAGGCGGGCCAGGACCAGCAGGTCGGCGATGATCGCCTGCAGGCGGTCCAGGTTGCCCAGCAGGTTCTTGCCGGTGACCTCGTCGATGCCCTCTTCGGGCCCCATCATGGCCTCCTCCACCTGCACGCGCATGGCGGTGACGGGGCTGCGCAGGTCGTGGGAGACGTCGGAGGCGAACCGGCGCTGCCGCTCCAGCGCCTCCTGCAGCCGCTCCAGGGTGTGGTTGACGCTGTCGGCCAGGTCGCGGATCTGGTCGCGCTGCGGGGGCGAGGGCACCCTGCGGTCCAGCGACATGGCGTTGATCTCGTCGAGTTCGGCGCGGATGGCGTCCACCGGCTTCAGCGAGCCGCGGACGGTCCGGTAGGTGCCGTAGATGATGAGCGTGGTGAAGACGACCACGCCGCCGGCCATGGTCATGGCCAGCTCGGAATGGACCAAGGGCGGGACGGCGGGCGCGGCACTGTAGACCATCATGTCCTTGCCGTCGCGGTAGGCCTCCTGCGCGACCACGATGTCACACCCGTCGCGGGCGAGGCCGCGGTCGCACACGATCCGCGTGGCCATGTTCCTGGCCCCTTCGGGGACGAAGGTCGCGATGCGCGGCGCACCCTGCAGTTCCCGGCTCGCCGCGACGATCCTGCCCTGCGGGTCCACGACCTGGATGTCGCGGATCTGGCTGTGGGCGATGGGGTTGTGCAGCTCGTGCCGTTCGACCTGGTAGACCACGCGCTCGGTCGCCGCGGCGACCTCCTCGGTGAGGTACTGGGTGGCCAGGCGGTGGACCGCGACCATCAGCACCGTGGCGCTCAGCACGCACAGCGCCGCCGCCGCGACGCCGGCGAGAAGCGTCAGGCGCGTGGTGATCGGCCATTGATGCAGCGGACGCATGGACGGCCCCGATGGACGCATGGACAGCCCTGATACCAGTCCAGCACATCGGCCGGGTGGCGCGGCCCGCCGGGTCGGTCCTACCGGGCGGCCTGCCGCGGGCTCAGGCCAGTCCGGCGTCGTGGGCGAGCAGCGCGATCTGGGTGCGGTTGTCCAGGCCGAGCTTGGCAAGGACGCTGGAGACGTGCGCCTTGACCGTGGCCACGCTCATCAGCAGCTCGGCGGCGATCTCGGCGTTGGCGCTTCCGCGCGCGACGGCGAGGACCACGTCCTGCTCACGGGGGCTCAAGGCGGCCAGCGCGGCGCGGGCCCGCTGGTAGGCCCCGGCCTGGGTGGCCACCCGGTCCATGAGCCGCCGGGTGACGCGCGGCGACAAGATGGGCTCCCCGGCGGCGACCTGGAGCACGGCCTGGACGATCTGCGCGGGCGGGGTGTCCTTGAGCAGGAAGCCCCCGGCCCCGGCGCGCAGCGCGTGCAGGATGTTCTCGTCGGTGTCGAAGGTGGTCAGCACGATGACCTCCGGCGGGCGCGGGCGCCGGCGCAGCGCGCGGGTGGCGGCGATGCCGTCCACGTTGGGCATGCGCAGGTCCATCAGCACCACGTCGGGGGCGTGCGCGTCGGCGGCGGCCGGCACCTGCGCGCCGTCCGCGGCCTCGCCGACCACGGTGATGCCGTGGATGCCGTCGAGCATCATCGACAGCCCGGCGCGTACCAGCGCGTCGTCGTCGACGATCAGGACGCGCAGCGGGCGGGTCACGCCGGCCACGGCAGCCACGCGTGCAGCCGGAACTCCCCGCCGGCGGTGACCTGGTGGTCCAGCCGGCCGCCCGCCAGGTGCACCCGCTCGGTCAGCCCGACCAGCCCGGTGCCGGTGCCCGGCGTCAGCGGCGGTCCGGCCGCCCCGCGCGGCAGCGGGTTGCTGATGTCGATGACCAGCCGCTCGCCGGGCCGGCCTTCCAGGACCACCTGGACGGGGCGCCCGGTGGCGTGCTTGCGGGCGTTGGTCAGCCCCTCCTGGACGACCCGGTAGGCGGTGCGCGCGGTGGCGGCGGGCAGGGCGCCCGGCTCCTGCACCCCGTCGCGCACGCGCACCAGCTCACCTGCGTCGCGGGACTCCTCCACCAGGCGGGGCACGTCGCCCAGCGCCGGCTGCGGACGCCCGCCGGAGCCCTCCTGCCCGCCGTCGTCGTCCTCGCGCAGCAGGCCGATCACCTGGCGCAGCTCCTCCAGCGCCTGGTGGACCCCGGCGCGGACCACGCCGGCGGCGTGGGCGAGCCGCTCGGGCGGGGAGTCGGGCCGGTACTCCAGCGCCCCGGCGTAGGTGGCCAGCAGCGACAGCCGGTGGGCGAGCACGTCGTGCATCTCGCGGGCCACGCGGGTGCGCTCGAGCATGCGGGCCTCGGCCACCCGGCGGCCCTGCTCGGCCTCGGCGCGCGCCGCCCGCTCGCGCAGCGAGGCCACCAGCAGGGCACGCGCCCGGGCCGTGGCGCCCCAGCCGGTGAGGGCGCCGTAGGCGGCGGCGACCAGCACCAGCCACCACAGATAGGAGATGCCGCCGCTCGGGCGCCACAGCCCCTGCAGGGCGTGCGCGGCGATCCCGGCGGTGGCGACGGCGGCGGCCAGAGGGAACGGGCGCCGCCTGGCCACCTGCAGGGCGCCCAGCGTGGCCGGCGGCGTGGCCGCCGGTGACAGCACCGCAAGCGCGGTGAGCACCGCTGTGCCGGCCACCGGCCGCCACAGCAGGACCGGCGACAGCGCCCAGCCGATCACCCCGGCGGTGAGGTCCAGCGCGGGCACCAGCGCCGCCGTGCCGGCCCGTGCCCAGATCGTCAGCGCCACCAGCGCGCCCATGGCCGCGAGCACCCCGGCCACCGCGGCGGCCCCGGAGCGGCCGGAGGGGACCTGCGGCAAGCAGTCGAACTCGTGCTGTTCCACCGGGCCAGGCTAACCGCGCCCACCCCGGCGGCGGCACCTACCAAAGTCGTAGCCGCCCCCTGCCGCGGTGGCGGTCGCCGTGGCCGTGCGGCCGAAGCGGGAACAGGGCGCGGGCGGCCAGGCTGGCGTGCAGAACAACAGGCGGACCGGCCGCGGCGCCCACCATCCGGTGGCGCGCGGGACGGCGGTCCGCCCGCCCGAGAGGGGACACACGTGTCCACCCAGACCACCCCCGCCCGCGCCGGGTCCACGCGCGAAGGCCGCACGAGCGCCCGCCGGGCCCTGCTCAGCGTCGCCAGCGCCACCCTCACGGCACTGGCGACGTGGGCGCTGGCCGGCCCGGCGTCCGGCGTGGACCTCACCGTCCGCGCGGGCGATGCCGTCCAGCGGGTCGGGCCGGGCGCGGCGGCGGCGGCGGGCCTGGCGGCGGGGCTGGCCGCCTGGGCGCTGCTGGCGGTGCTGGAACGGTTCACCGCGCGGCCGCGCCTGGTGTTCACCGTCGTCGCGGTGGCCGTGCTGCTGCTGTCGCTGGCGGGGCCGCTCGGCCAGGCCGTCGGCGTGGCGAGCACGCTGCGGCTGATCGGCGTGCACCTGGCCGTCGGCACCGCCGTGATCTGCGGCCTGGCCTGGCGGCGGCGCGGACGGACCTGAGCCCGGCCTGGTCCCCGGGGGGCGCGCGGCCGGGCCGACGGCTCGCCGGGTCGCGGCGCGGGGGCGGCGCGGCCGGTGCGGGACCCGGCCCGGCCACGGGGCGCCGCGCGCCCGGGTCAAAGGAGGGTGAGGATGCGCGGGCCCTGGTCGGTGACGGCGACGGTGTGCTCGATGTGCGCCGCGCGGCTGCCGTCCAGGGTGCGCAGGGTCCACCCGTCGGAGGCGGTGCGATAGGCGTCGCGCCCGCCGGCCATGAGCATGGGCTCGATGGCCAGGGCCAGCCCGTGGCGCAGGGGATAGCCGCGGCCGGGACGCCCCCGGTTGGGCACGTGGGGGTCCTCGTGCATGCGCCGGCCGATGCCGTGTCCGCCGAAGTCGGTGGGCATGCCGCAGCCGGCCGCGCCGGCGACGGTGCCGATGGCGTGGGAGATGTCGCCGACGCGGTTGCCCGGGACGGCCGCGGCGATGCCGGCCGCCAGGGCCCGCCCGGTGGCCTCGATCAGCCGCAGGTCGGCCGGGCGCGGGGTGCCGACGGTGAAGCTGATCGCGGCGTCGCCGGTCCAGCCGTCCAGTTCGGCGCCGCAGTCGATGCTGACCAGGTCGCCGTCGCGCAGCCGGTAGCCGGTGGGGATGCCGTGCACGAGCGCGTCGTTGACCGAGGTGCAGATGACGGCGGGGAACGGCGTGGGCGCGAAGGAGGGACGGTATCCGAGGAACGGCGAGCGGGCCCCGGCCTGCTCCAGCACCCCGCGCGCCGCCTCGTCCAGCTCCCGCAGGGACACCCCGACGGCCGCCGCCTTGCGGACGGCGGTCAGCGCGCGGGCCACCACGCGCCCGGCCTCCCGCATCCCGTCCAGGTCCTTGTCGCTTTTGATCTCGACCATCCCTACCGCTCCCGTGTCGCGGGCGCCCCGATGCGCGCCAATACTTATACCGGTATTAGTATCACGGTCATGGTGAGGACTCCTTTGGCCCCCTGGGAACGGCGGCGCGGAGAGCGGTTCGGCGCTCTGCTGCGCCGGGCCCGCGGCGAGCGCAGCATGGTCGAGGTCGCCGCGGCGGCCGGGGTGTCGGCCGAGACGCTCCGCAAGATCGAGACCGGCCGGGCGCCGACCCCGGCGTTCTTCACCGTGGTCGCCCTGGCCACCGCCCTTGGGGTCTCGTTGGACGAGCTGGCCGCCGCCTGCGCCGAGCAGGAGGCCCCCGGCGACGGCCGCGCCTTGTCGGCCTGACCTTGTCGGCCTGACCTTGTCGGCCTGACCTTGTCGGCCTGACCTTGTCGGCCTGACCCTGTCGGCCCGATCCTGCCGCCTTGAGCGACCGGCGTCCCGGATAAGTTCTCGAAGAAAGTCCGGGAGGCGGTGTCGGATCGAGGCGGTGGTGTTCGTGGCACGGGTGAGGCCACCCGCAAGGGGCGGCGCCAAGGCGAAGGAAGCGCGACCATGAAGCTGACGACCGTGACCCAGGTCACCATCGATCCTCGCCGCCGCCATCGGTGAGCTGAAGGCCAAGCCCGGGGGCGAGCTGCAGGTGCACGGCAGCGGCATCCTGACCCGGTGGCTGCTGAAGAACGACCTGGTCGGCGAGATCATCTTGATCGTGATCCCCGTGATCCTCGGCCAGGGCGCGAGACTGTTCCCCGAGACCGGTCCGGACCTCGCGCTCGACCTCCTGGAGTCGCGGGTCGACTCGCAGGGCGTGACCATTCAGATTTACCGGCCGGCCGGGCGCCCGCGGTATGCGACGACCTGAAGTCCCTGACCACCGAACCACGCCGTCTTGACACCACAGGAGATGACCCTCAGATGCGATACCTGGTTTCCGTGATCGACGACAAGAGCGATCCGGGCAGCACCGACAGGCAGCCGGCCATCAGCGCGTTCAACGAACGACTGATCACCGAGGGCTACTGGGTCTTCTCGGGCGGACTCGCCGACCCGGACGCGGCCACGGTCGTCGACAGCCGGGGCGAGCAGGCGGTGTTCAGCGACGGGCCTTTCCTTGAGTCCAAGGAGTACCTCGCCGGCGTGTGGGTGTGGGAGGCCCCCGATCTGGATGTGGCGCTCAAGCTCGCCGCCGAAGCCTCGAAGGTCTGCGACCGCAAGATCGAGGTTCGGCCGTTCCAGTGAGCGACGTCGACGAGGTGATGACCCGGGCCCACCACGACGAGTGGGCGCGGGTGGTGGCCGCTTTGACCAGGCGCTTCGGCGACCTCGACATCGCCGAGGAGGCGGCGGCCGAGGCGTTCACCACCGCCGTCGAGCGGTGGCGGGCCGACGGCCCGCCACCCAACCCGGGGGCGTGGCTGACCACCACCGCCAACCGCAAGGCCATCGACCGGATCCGGCGGGAGAACAAACGCGGCGACAAGCACAAGGAGGCTCAGATGCTGCACGACGACATCCCACCCGAGCCGCTTGGCGCCATCGACGACGACCGGCTCCGGCTGATCTTCACCTGCTGTCACCCGGCGCTGGCGGTGGAAGCGCGGGTGGCGTTGACGCTGCGCATGGTCGGCGGTCTCACCGTGCCCGAGATCGCCCGTGCCTTCCTGGTGCGGCCGGCCACCATGGAACAGCGCATCACCCGCGCGAAGGCCAAGATCAAGGCGGCCGGCATCCCCTACCGGATGCCGTCCGCCGACGACCTGCCGGCGCGTGTCTCCGGCGTCCTGGCCGTGCTGTTCCTCGTCTTCAACGAGGGCTACCTGGCCAGCGGCCCTGACACCGATCCCCTGCGACACGACCTGACCACCGAGGCGATCCGGCTCACCCGCCTGATCCGCGCGCTGCTGCCGCAGGACGGGGAAGTGGCCGGGCTGCTGGCGCTGATGCTGCTCACCGAGGCCCGCCGCCCCGCCCGGGTCTCGGCCGGCGGCGAACTGGTCGCCCTTCACGAGCAGGACCGCGGAGCCTGGGACGCGGCGCTGATCGCCGAGGGTCACCGGCTGGTGCGCGAGCGCCTGGTCGCCGCTGCGGCCGGGGCGGCTCCGGGTCGCTATCAGATCCTCGCGGCGATCAACGCGGTGCACACCTCCGCCCGCGACATCCGCGACACCGACTGGTCGCAGGTCCTGGCCCTCTACGACCAGCTCGCCCGCCTCGACCCCTCGCCGATCGTCGCCCTCAACCGGGCCATCGCCGTGGCCGAGCTCGACGGGCCGGAGGTGGCGCTGGCCATCGTCGACCGCCTCGCCGAGGCGCTGGCCGACTACCACGCCTACCACGCCACCCGCGCCGACCTGCTACGCCGGCTCGGCCGAAGCCACCAGTCACGCAAGGCCTACGACCGCGCCATCGAGCTGGCCGGCAACACCGGCGAGATCGCCTACCTCACCCGCCGCCGCGCCCAACTGCGGTAGCGCCCGCGCCGGAGAACCCCGCGCGCGCAGCGGCGGGTGTTCAGGCGGCGCGGCGGGCGATGGCGCTGATGAGGGGCTGGAGCAGGCGCGCGGCCAGCGGGCCGAAGGCCGCCAGGATGAGCACGTACCCGGCCGCCAGCGGCCCGAGGTCGCGGTGGGCGCCGGCCGCCACCGCAAGGCCGGCGATGACGATGTTGAACTCCCCGCGCGGGATCAGCGCGATCCCGGCCCGGGCCTGCCCGGCCCTGGCGACGCCGGCCCGCCGGGCGGCGTAGGCGCCGGTGGCCAGCTTGGTGGCCATGCTGACCACGGCCAGCAGGGCCGCCAGCCCGGCCATCGGCCAGATCGCCGCCGGGTCGGTCTGCAGCCCGAAGAACACGAAGAACACCGCGGCGAACAGGTCGCGCAGCGGGATCAGCAGCGCCCGCGCCTCGTGGGCCAGCTCGCCCGACAGCGCGATTCCGACCAGGAACGCCCCGACCGCCGCCGACACCTGGAGCTGCTGGGCGACGCCGGCGACCAGCAGCGCCAGGCCCATCACCTTCAGCAGCAGTACCTCGGAGTTGGGGCTGGCGACGAAGGTCTCGATGAGACGGCCGAAGCGCAGGGCCACCAGCAGCACCACCCCGGCCGTGCCCAGGGCGATCGCCACGGTGACCGCGCCGGCGGCCAGGCTCACCCCGGCCAGGATGGCGGTCAGCACCGGCAGGTACAACGCCATCGTCAGATCCTCGAACACCAGCAGCGACAGCACCACGGGGGTCTCCCGGTTGCCGATCCAGCCGAGGTCGGACAGCACTTTGGCGGTGATGCCCGAGGAGGTGGCGTAGGTGACCCCGGCCATCGCCACGGCCGCCACCGGGCCCCAGCCCAGCAGCAGCGCGACCACCGCGCCCGGGGCGGCGTTGAGCACCAGGTCGAACAGCCCGCCGCGGGCGTTGCCGCGCAGGCTGGCCATCAGCTCGTCGGCGTTGTACTCAAGGCCGAGGGTGAGCAGTAGCAGGACCACGCCGATCTCGGCGCCGACGGCGATGAAGTCCTCGCTGGTGGCCAGGGGCAGGATGCCGCCCTGGCCGAACGCCAGCCCGGCCAGAAGGTACAGCGGAATGGGGGAGATGCCGGCGCGCAGCGCAAGGGCGCCGAGCACGCCGAGGACAAGTACGGTGCCGCCGAGTTCGATGAAAAGGCTCGCGGTGTGCACGCCGGCCTATCCGCCGGCGAGGATGTCGGCGACGGCGGCGGTGCTCTCCAGGTCTCCGACGACGACGACCACGTCGCCGCCGGCGAGCGGGAAGTCGGGGGTGGGGCTGGTGTGCACCTGCCCGCCCCGCACGACCGCCACGATGGAGGCGCCGGTGCGGGTGCGCACGCGCGCCTGTCCCATCGGCCGTCCCGCGTAGGGGGAGTCCTCGGCCAGGGGAAGCTGGACGCTGACCAGCCCTTCGACCTCGCGGTGCAGGGCGTTGAGCCGCTGGACGATGCGCGGGGCGCCGAGCAGCTCGACCAGGGCGTCGGCCTCCTCGTCGTTGAGCTGGATGGCCTCACACGCCCGGTCGGGGTCGTGCCGGTCGTAGATGACCAGATCCCGGCGGCCGCCGCGGTGGGACACCACCGCGATCCTGCGGCCGTGCTGGGTGGTGAACTCGTGTTTGAGCCCTATCCCCGGGAGTGCGGTCTGCTCGATCTCCACCGGCTTCTCGCCCCTATCAGCCGTCCGTCACCTGACTACGATCCGCCCCTCTACGAACAGGACGAATGTTCATAAAAGGAGGCGAACGCCTGTGAGGCTAGCAGGTGCCGGGCCCACCCGAGCGGCGCTCGCCGCCCCCGCACCGCCCGGGCGCGACGGCCGCCGTCCCCCCCTCGCCGCGGACGCGGGGGGCCGGCGACGCCGCGGTCACACGACCAGGTCCAGGGCCAGCACCAGCAGCAGGCCGACCACCGAGATCACCGTCTCCATCGCCGACCAGGTCTTGAGGTTCTGGCCGACGCTCAGCCCGAAGTACTCCTTCACCAGCCAGAATCCGGCGTCGTTGACGTGGGAGAAGAACAGCGACCCCGCCCCGATCGCCAGCACCAGCAGCGAGGTCTGCCCGGCGCCCAGCGTGGTGACCAGCGGGGCCAGGATGCCCGAGGCGGTGACGGTCGCCACCGTCGCCGACCCGGTGGCAAGGCGGATCAGCACCGCGACCAGCCAGGCCAGCAGCAGCACCGAAAGGCCGCTGTGCTGCACCCAGTCGGCCACCAGCTTGCCGATGCCGGTGTCGACCAGCGTCTGCTTGAACCCGCCACCGGCCGCGACGATGAGCAGGATGCCGGCGATCGGCGGCAGCGAGGCCTCCAGCGACGCGGTGATCGCCTTGCGGTCCATGGCGCCGCCGCGCCCCAGCGTGAAGATCGCCACGATGACCGCGATGAGCAACGCGACCAGCGGCGTGCCCAAAAAGTCCAGCGCGGTGCGTACCGCGGTGCCCTTGGCGGCCAGCAGGTCGGCGACGGCCTTGCCCATCATCAGCACCACCGGCAGCAGCACGGTGGCCACGGTCACCCCGAACGAGGGCCGCCGCGCGGACGGCTCCTGCTCCCGCGCGTCGTACAGCTCCGGCGCCGGCACCTGCACCCAGCGGGAGGCGTAGCGGGCCAGCAGCGGGCCGGCGATGGCCACGGTGGGCAGGGCGACCAGCACGCCGAGACCCAGGGTCAGGCCGAGGTCGGCCTTGAGCGCGTCGATGGCGACCAGCGGCCCCGGGTGCGGCGGCACCAGGCCGTGCATCACCGACAGTCCGGCAAGGGCCGGGATGCCGACCCTGATCAGCGGCAGGCCCGAGCGGCGCGACACCAGGAAGATCACCGGCATCAGCAGCACGAGCCCGATCTCGAAGAACATCGGCAGGCCGATGATGGCGCCCACCGCCGCCATCGCCCAGGGCAGGGTGCGGGGGCTGGAGCGGCCGACGATGGTGTCGACGATCTCGTCGGCGCCGCCGGAGTCGGCCAGCAGCCGGCCGAACATCGCCCCCAGCGCGATCAGCGTGCCGACGCCGGCCGCCGTGCTGCCGAAGCCGTCGGTGAAACTGGTGATCACATCCGACATGGCGAGGCCGGCGACGGCGCCCACGACCAGCGAGCCGATGGTCAGGCTGAGGAACGGGTGCAGCTTGAAGCGCGTGATCAGCAGCACGATCACGGCGATGCCGATCAGCGCGGCCGGCAGCAGGCGCCCGGCCGGCACCGCGGCGCCGCCGGCGGGGGCCAGCGCGAGCAGCGTGGCGTTCATGACCGTTCTCCGCGGCCCGCGGCACCACCGGGATCGGCGGGATCGGCGGGCGGTGGCGCGCCGCCGGGGGAGGCGGCGGCGAGGTAGTCCTCCACGAGCCGGTCGACGTCGTGGGTCAGGTCGAGCACGACACCGTGCTCGTCGGGCCGCAGCGGCTCCAGGGTCGCGAACTGGGAGGCGACCAGGGAGGCGGGCATGAAGTGCCCGGGCCGCCCGGCCACCCGCCGGCTCACGACCTGCTGGTCTCCGGCCAGGTGGACGAAGCAGACCTGCGGCGCCGCCTCGCGAAGCACGTCGCGGTAGGAGCGCTTGAGCGCCGAGCAGCTCACCACGCCGCCGCCGGCGGCGTGCGCGGCCAGCCAGGCGCCGATCGAGCGCAGCCAGGGCAGCCGGTCGTCGTCGTCCAACGGGATGCCCGC
This sequence comes from Sphaerisporangium sp. NPDC004334, assembly GCF_053602655.1. NCBI lineage: Bacteria > Bacillati > Actinomycetota > Actinomycetes > Streptosporangiales > Streptosporangiaceae > Sphaerisporangium > Sphaerisporangium sp. NPDC004334. Next base: position 163,473 of record NZ_JBSGDZ010000018.1, on the reverse strand, counting down.
CGACATCTTGGCGATGCTGGCGGGGCTGTGGAAGTCGTCGGCGTCGGCGAACGGCACCCGCAGGCGCTGGGCCAGCGCGGCGCCGACGGTCGTCTTGCCCGAGCCGGTGACCCCCATGACGACCAGCAGCGGCGGGGTTTGCGCCGCGGGGCCGGGGGAAGTCGGGGGCGGAGGATCTGTGGGGTTCATGACGGGCCTCTCGAACGGGCTGTCGCACAGCCTGTCACGAATAATCATCCTTTATCAAGAGTCACGTGCTAATTAGTCATACTTTACTGGCGGTGGTGCGGCCCAGAGGCCTTCCCATGGGAGGATTGGCGGCCGTGGGAGCCAAAGACCAGACCAATAGCGGTCTGCACGGCAGCGTCCTGGACGGCCTCGGCGTCCAGATCACCTCCGGCGCGCTCCCCGCCGGCCACGTGCTGCGCATCGAGCAGCTCGAACACCGCTTCGGGGTCTCCCGATCGGTGGTCCGCGAGGCCATCCGGGTGCTGGAGTCGATGGGCCTTGTGTCCAGCCGGCGCCGCGTCGGGGTCACCGTCGCCCCGCGCGCCCGCTGGAACCTGTTCGACCCGCGCATCATCCGCTGGCGGCTGTCCGGCGGCGACCGCGACGGGCAGCTGCGCTCCCTGGGCGAGCTGCGCCGCGGCGTCGAACCGCTGGCCGCCGCGCTGGCCGCCCGCAACGCCACCCCCGAGCAGTGCGGGCTGCTCACCGGCGCGGTCATGAGCATGGCCGTGCACGGCAGGTCCGGCGACCTGGAGTCCTACCTGCGGGCCGACATCCTGTTCCACCGCACCCTGCTGGAGGCCTGCGGCAACGAGATGCTCGCGGCCCTCGCCGACGTGGTCGCCGAGGTGCTCGCCGGCCGCACCCACCACCACCTGATGCCCGCCCACCCCGAGCCGGCGGCGATCCGCCGGCACGCCGAGGTCGCCCAGGCGGTGCAGGCGGGCGACGCCGCCACCGCCGAGCGGTTCATGCGCCAGATCGTCGAAGAGGCCACCCACGCCATGCTCGCCGCCCCACCCGCCTGAGGGGAGTCACACCCGCCGCGTCGCGCTTGGATCTTCGACCGGCCCCTGACTTCAGCCGGTGGGATGACCGGATCCACCGGTCCGTCGGTTACCGGCATGCCGATGTCCGGTGGTGGGCCCGGGGCGGGGCGGCCGAGAGATGGTCAGGCGGATGAACAGGGGCGCGAGCAGGACCATGGCGAACAGCCGCAGGCTCTGCACGCCCGAGATCAGGGAGACGTCGGCGTGGGTGGCGGCGGCGGTGGTGAGGACGGCGTTGATGCCGCCGGGGGTGGTGGCGAGGTAGGCGTCGGTGAAGGGGATGTGTGCCATCACCGAGAGCAGCCAGGCCAGAACGGCGCAGACCGCCATGATCGACATGGTGCAGGCCAAGGCCAGCGGCAGCAGGCGCCGCATGTGTGCCAGGGTGGGACGGGTGAATCGCAGGCCGATGTCCAGGCCGACAATGGTGAACACAGCGGTTCGCAGAGGGCCGGTCGGGGTGAAACCGCTGAGGGCGCCGCTGGCGGTGATGGCGGCGGTCAAAAGCATCGGGCCGAGCAGGGCGGGGCTCGGCAGGCGAAGGCCGCGGCCGGTCAGGGTGCCGGTGAGTGCGACGGCGGCCAGCAGAACCAGCCCGATGCCTTGATCATTGCCGGTGACCAGGCTCCAGGCCGACGGATGGGCCACTGCGGCGGTGCCTGCCGCCGGGTGGGGGGCGAGCAACCAGTGCACCAGGACAGGGGCGGTGGTGGCGACCAGAGCGACGCGCAGATACTGCAGGAATGCGACGATCCGCGGATCGGCGTCGAAGTCGGCCGCGCTGGAGATCACTGCGGCCGAGCCGCCGGCGACCATGCCGAGAGTCGCGCTCGCGCGGTCGATGCGGCCCGTACGCGCCATGATCGCGGCGGCGGCCAGGCTGAGCCCGATGGTGACCATGGTGACAGCGGCCAGCGGAAGGACCTCGGCCGCGGCCTGAGGTGCGGTGTGGGGGTCGAGATAGCCGCCCATCAGTACCCCGAGGACGGCTTGGCAGCCGCGGTTGAGACGGCCGGGAACCTGGTCGGCGGTGAGCCCGCTGACGGCCAGAGCCAGCCCGGCCAGCAACGGGACCAGCAGATGAGGCGCGGGCAGTATCGGCTCGGCCACCTCCCCGGCGGCGCACGCGCCGAGAATGAGCCCCAGCCAGCCGACCCAGCGCCACTGAAGACGAGCGCCGGATCGGCGGCTCAGAATGCCGAGAACCGTTCCCATGGCAGCGATACTACTTACGGTAGTCAATCCGTCACGCCACGCGATCGCCGCGGAGCCGGCTCTCCGGCCGTCCATCGTGTCCGGTCGCCGTCAGGATCGTCGTGCGCTTCGGCGGTCGATGCGCGCCTGAAACCAGGTGGCCGTCGCCGCACGGATCCGCAAGGAGGACGCGTACAGACGGTCAGGCGGCGGGGAGGCGCAGTTCGACCAGGCCACCGTCGCGCCGTCAGAGTCAGCAGCGCCACGGCGAGGGTGACGGTCGCCGCAGCGATCAGTTTGCGGCGGATCACGTGGCCGTGTAGCCCACGCCGCGGACCGTGACGATCGCCGAGGGTTGTCCGATTTCGGCGAGTTTTCGGCGGATGCGCACCAGGTAGGAGTCGAGGGTGTTGGCGAGGACGCGAGAGGCGGGTGGCTCACGTAAAGCACCCACGCGCGACCATCTCGGTCGTCACCAGGATCGCCACCGCCTCGGCGGCCAGCAGAGCCACCAGGACAACGAGTTGCACGACTCCGGCCTCGACCGGGCTCGCCCCACCGAGCAGCACCCCCACGAAGGCGCCAGGAAGAGTGACCAGCCCCACAGTCCGGGTCTGATCCAGCGCGGGTAGCAGCGCCTGGGCCGCCGCCGGGCGGCAGATCTCCACCGCCGCCTCCCTGGGGAGGAAGCCCAGCGCCAGCGCCGCCTCCACTTCTCCCCTTCGCTGGACCAGCTCCTCCACGGCTCGGCGTCCGGCGAGGGAGGTAGCGGTCAGACAGCCACCCAGCACGATCCCCGCGATCGGGATCACCACGATGCCGTCCATGGAGATCGTCCCGCTCGCGGCGAGCATCGACAGCACCGGCGCGGCGCCCGCCGCGATCGGCACCGCCGCCCACCATGCCTTCCGGCCGCGAGTGATGCGCTGGCCCGCGGTGAATGCGGCCACGCCATACATGAGCACGACGAACCCCACCGCGGCCGTGAAGGAGGCGACCACCCAGGCGATCAGCACCGATACCGCGCCGAGTTGGGCGGCCGCCCGCAGGCAGGCGGTGAGGACCGCTCGTCCATGTCCGAGCCGGCCGAGCCAGGCCGCCAGGGCGCCCGTCACGACCAGGGCGATCAGAACCACCGGCAGGAGAGGGGTCACAGAGATCAACGCAGAGGAACGCACAGCAGGTAGTGTGCCGTGGTCCACCACCTCGGCGACCGCCGCGGCGGTGCCCACAGCACCTTGACCCAGAGAGCACCTCCCGCATGCACAGGCGGCCGCCGGGCCGGCCCCGGGTGGCGAGGGGCGGGGCGTGGTAGGTTCTGCCGCGTAAGGTGCGGCGCCCGTTCGCGGGCGTGTCGGGACATCCGGCCGGCACGGCGGCTCCCTTTGACGGGCCGTCTGATCTCTCACGAGAGAGCGTGCTTCGTCATGTCCGAGAACACCTCCACGATCCTTCTCACCGGCGGCCGCGGCGCGGTCGCCACCCACCTGCTGGCCCTGCTGCACGCCGGCGGGCACCCCGTGCGCGTCGCCTCCCGCGCCCCCGAACGGCTGCGGGTCCCCGCCGGAGTCCCGGCCGTCGCCTGCGACCTGCGGGATCCGGCCACCTTCCCCGCCGCACTGTCCGGCGTCGGCGCGGTCTTCCTGTACGCCGAGGCCGCCCGCATCGGCGAGTTCGTCGACGCCGCCGTCACCGCCGGCGTCCAGCACATCGTCCTGCTGTCCTCCGCGTCGGTCCTCGGAGCGGGCGCCGCCGGCGACCCGCTGGCGAGGGCGCACCTGGACGTGGAGACCGCCCTGCTGGCCGCGCCGATCGCCACCACGCTCCTGCGCCCGGGCTCGTTCGCCTCCAACGCCGCCGCGTGGTCCTGGCCCATCAGGGCCGGCCGCCCGGTCAGCCTGCCCTACCCCGACGCCCACACCGACCCTCTGCACGAACGCGACCTGGCCGAGGCCGCCCGCACGGTGCTCACCGACCCGCGCCACCGGGGCGGGCACTTCCACCTGACCGGCCCGCAGTCGCTCACCTTCCGCCGGCAACTCGACATGATCGGCGCGATCACCGGCCGGTCCGCCACGATCGCGCACGTCAGTCCCCAAGAGTGGAAGCGTGAGATGTCCGAGCACATCCCCGGCCCCTACGCCGACGCCCTGGTCAACTTCTGGCGCTCCTACGACGGCCGTCCCGTCCCCCTCACCGACGCCGTCGAACGGCTCACCGGCCACACCCCTCGCACCTTCGCCACCTGGGTGGGCGACCACGTGGCCGACTTCACCGGCTGACCGGCCGGGCACCGCCGTCCCGCCCCCGTCCTCGCCGCCGCGCGCGCGAACCGGTCCCGCCGGTCAGCGCGACAGCAGATCGCGCAGCGCCCCGGCGACGCCGGCGGGGGCCTCCTCGGCCATGAAGTGGCCCCAGCCGACCGTGCTGTGCCGCAGGTCGGCGGCCCAGGCGCTCCACAGGGCCGCCGCGTCGAACCCCAGCGCGGCCCCCCAGTCCTGCTGAAGCACGGCGACCGGCATCCCCAGCCGGCGACCGGCGTCCCGATCGGCCTGGTCATGGACGACATCGATGCCGGCGGAGGCGCGGTAGTCGGCCACGATCGAGTCGACGGCGCCCCGGGACGCCTCCAGGTAGGCCGCGCGGACCTCGGCCGGGATCGCCCCCGGGTCGCCGGCCCAGATGTCGAGAAAGTGGCCGAAGAACGCGTCCGCGGCACCGGCGATCATCCGCTCCGGCAGGCCGGGCGGCTGGGACATCAGATAGAGGTGGAAGCCGACGGCGGCGCCGACGCCGTGCATCGCCTCCCACATGTCCAAGGTCGGCAGCACGTCCAGGCAGGCCAGGTGCGTGATCGCCTGAGGGTGGTCGAGCCCGGCGCGGAAGGCGACCAACGCCCCGCGGTCGTGCCCGGCCAGCGCGAAACGCTCGTGACCGAGCGCGCGGGCCAGGGCGACGATGTCGGCGGCCATGGTGCGCTTGGCGTAGACGGCCGGGCCGGTCTCGGCGGGCTTGTCGCTGGCGCCGTAACCTCGCAGGTCGGGACAGATCACGGTGTGCCCGGCCGCCAGGTCGGCGGCGACGTGCCGCCACATCAGATGGGTCTGCGGGAAGCCGTGCAGCAGCACGACAGGACTGCCCGAGCCGCCGACGGCGACGTTGAGATGGACGCCGTCGGCGACGGGGACGCGCTGGCAGTCGAAACCGGAGATGACAGGGGCCATGATCGAGCCCTTCTCTGTTGACGACCGGTGCCGGTCGGGGTGAGCGGTGGACGCCGTGTCCACGCGGCAGCCGCCGATCGGCCCGCTGCCGATCGGCCTGCGAGGGCGATGGCCGCCGCCGGGTGGAACGGGTGCCGGTCGATCCGCGGAGGGATGGACCCCGTTCGGCTGATCGCACCCCGGGGGACCGGCACTGACCAGCGTGCCGGGCCCGGATGAGCATCCGGTCAGCGCGCTACCGTGGCCAGGGGGCGACACCCCGGAGGGGGCCGGACGCCTGGAAGGACGGGAGATTCCAGGCCAGGTGGATGTCCAAGGAAGGACGGTCGGCAGGTGCGGGTCGTGTTCGGGGTGCTCGGGCCGGTGACGGCCTGGGACGGCGCTGGGTCCGCGATCGCCCTGAAGGGTCCCCGGCACCGCGCGGTGCTGGCCCGGCTGGTCGTCGCCCGCCGCCGCGTCGTCCCGGTCACCCATCTGGTCGACGACCTGTGGGAGGACCCGCCCGCGGGCGCGGTCGGCGCCGTGCGCACGTTCGTCGCCGCGTTGCGCCGCGCCCTTGAGCCCGAACGCCCGCCCCGCGCGCCCTCCCGCCTGCTGGTCACCGAGGGCCCGGGGTACGCGCTGCGCGCCGATCCCGGTTCGGTGGACGCCTGGCGCTTCGAACAGGCGGTGGCCGCCGCCGCCACGCTGCCCCCCACGCAGGCTCTCGTCCGGCTGGAGGAGGCGCTCGGCTGGTGGCGTGGCCCCGCCTACGCCGACTTCACCGCCGAGCACTGGGCCCGCGCCGAGCGTGCCCGCCTGGCCGAGCTGCGGCTGCACGCCGTGGAACGCCAGGCCGAGACCCGCCTGGCGCTGGGGCCGGCCGCCGCGGCGGTGCCCGATCTGGACGCCCACGTGACCGAGCACCCCTGGCGCGAGGACGCCTGGCGCCTGCTGGCCCTGGCGCTGTACCGCGCCGGCCGGCAAGGCGACGCCCTGGCCGTCCTACGGCGGGCACGCACACTGCTGGTCGAGCAACTCGGCGTGGACCCGGGCCCCGCGCTCCGCCGGCTCGAAGCCGACATCCTCCACCAGGCCGACCACCTCACTCCCGCACCACCTGCCTTGAACGTGGCGCGGCCTCCAGCGCCCGGTTCGCCGCAAGAGCCGCCCTCGGCCCCGGACGAGCCCTTCGACGCGGTCCCCGGCGCGGCGCCTGCGGCGATCACCGATCCGGTCCTCCATGCGGCACCTGACGCGGCGTCCGATGCGATCGCGATGACCGATGCGATGACCGACGGGGCGGCCGTTGGTGCCGCCGGTCCGGCCGAGCCGCCCGATCCCCCGGGAGTGTCCGGTTCGGCGGCGGAGGTGTGGGCGCGGACGGCCGCGGTGTACGACCGCGCTGTGCCCTCCGGCGCCCGGGCCCGCCTGGAGTCGACGGTGAGCCTGCTGCGCAGCCTCGCGGTCACCGGAGGCGGCGGCCTCCAGGCCGCCCGCAGGCACCGGGTGGCCGCCGTGACGGCGGCGGAGGAACTGGGCGACCCCGAGCTGACCGCCCGGGTCATAGGCGCCTACGACGTCCCGGCCATCTGGACCCGTCTGGACGACCCGCCGCAGGCGGCGCGGGTCGTGGCGGCGGCCGAGCGCACACTGGCCGCCCTGCCGCAAGGAGCGCACGAGGCGGCCCGGGCCCGTCTGCTGGCCACGATCGCGCTGGAGTCACGCGGCACCCGCGCGGCGCGGGGCCCCGAGGCCGCGCGCCAGGCCGAGCAGATCGCCCGCCGTATGGACGATCCCGCCCTGCTGGCCTTCGCGCTCAACGGCGCGTTCATGCAGAGTTTCGCGCGTGCCGGGCTGGCACCGCGCCGCGACGAGATCGGCGCCGAACTGGTCACCCTGGCGGCCCGGCACGGCCTGGTCACCTACGAGGTGCTCGGGCACCTCATCCGCCTGCAGGCCCGGTGCGCGCTCGCCGACTTCGCGGCGGCCGACGCCCACGCTCGCGCCGCGGACCGCCTGGCCGAACGCCACGAACTGCCGCTGCTGGGCGTGTTCACCGAGTGGTACCGGGCGCTGCGGCTGGATGTGACCGGGCAGGCGCCGGTGGCCGAGGTGGAGGCGGCCTACCTGCGGGCCGCCACCCGGCTGGAGGGCGCGGGGATGCCGGGGCTGGAGCGGGGACTGCTGCCGTTGGCGCTTCTGTGCCTGCGCGTGCGACATGGGCTGCCGCCTGTGGCCGCCGGCGAACGCGCCGGCTGGGGCCCGTACGCTCCCTGGGCCCGTCCGGTGGTCCTGGTGGCCGAGGGCCGGGGCCAGGAGGCCGCCGCGGCGTTGCGCGAGATGCCCGACCCGCCCCGCGACCTGCTGTTCGAGGCCCTGTGGTGCCTGGCCGCACGCGCGGCCGCCGCCGTGGATGATCGGCCGTTGATGCGCCGCGCCATCGCCGAGCTCACCCCGGCGGCGGCCGAGTCGGCCGGCGCGGGCAGCGGGCTGCTCACCCTGGGCCCGGTCTCCGGGCACCTCGCCGACCTGACCACCGCCCTGGCGCACGATGCCCGCCGCCCCCACCATCACCCTGACCGAACGGGGTGAACCTGCCACGCCTCTCTCGCCGAGACCGACGAAAGCACCGTGCGCGCCGCCACATGCCGCGCCGGCCGACCCGAGCCCTGCGTCCTTCACCGGAAGCGCTGGAACCACCCGGCGCCGAACTCGAACGGGAGCGGATGTGCCGCCGGCTCCAGGCCGTGCGGGCCGCACTTGCCGGCGAGCCGGGCCGCCCTCCGTGACCCCTGCCAAGAGCCCTTCGGTCGTGCGGCACGCGGGCCGGCCCGCGTGCGTGTGCTATATCGGTGCATGTTTGTGATGTCCGGTCAAGCGAGGAGCGGGAGCGCCGTGCCCGAGGTACACGCGACGATCCGGGCGGCGACGCCCGGCGACCTTCCGGCCGTCGCGGCCATCTACACCCACTACGTCCTGGGCGGCGTCGCCACCTTCGAGGAGACGCCGCCGGGCCTTGAGGACTGGCGGCGGCGCCTGGACGACCTGGCCGGGCGCGCGCTGCCGTTCCTGGTGGCCGAGCTGGACGGGACCGTGGCCGGGTACGCCTACGCCGGGCCGTTCCGGCCCAAGCCCGCCTACCGGCACACCGTCGAGGACAGCATCTACCTGGCCCCCGGCCACACCGGGCGAGGGCTCGGCCGGGCGCTGATGGGCCCGCTGCTGTCCGGGTGCGCCCGGGCGGGCGCCCGCCAGATGGTGGCCGTCATCGCCGACACCGGCGACCCCGGCTCGATCGCCCTGCACGAGGCGTTCGGGTTCACCCGGGCGGGGGTGCTGAAGGAGGTCGGCCGCAAGCACGGCCGCTGGATCGACACCGTGCTGATGCAGCGCGCCCTGACCCCCACCGGCGACTGACCGGCCCTGCCGGACGCCGGCACCCCGCCTGGCCGGCCCGCCCGCCCGTTCGCATGGCCGGCCGCCGGGTCCCCTCACCTCCGGTCGAACCCTGCCCGCACGGGGGACCGGGACGCCGGCGAGCACGACCACCCTGCCCCGTCAGGTCGCACGCGAGGCCACCGGCTCTGTCAGCGGCGCTCGGCGCCGGCCCCCGCCGCAGGCGGCCGGGCCGCCGCCCCGGACCGACCGGCCGCCGTCGCGCCGATCACCGCCCGCGACGGCGGCACGACGGCGGCGCGGACCTGGCGGGCGGCGTCGACCATGGCGGCCAGCGCGGACTCCACCTGCCGGTAGGTGCGGGTCTTCAGCCCGCAGTCGGGATTGACCCACACCTGGGCGGCCGGCAGCGCGCGCAGCGCCGCCTCGATCCCACCGGCCACCTCCGCGGCGTCCGGCACCCGCGGAGAGTGGATGTCGTACACCCCCGGCCCCAGGCCGCGGGCGAAGGCGGCCACGGCCGGTTCGTCGAGCAGCCGCCCGTGGGAGCGGGCCGACTCCACGGTGGTGACGTCGGCGTCCAGCGCGTCGATCGCCTGCAGGATCTGCCCGGCGTCGGAGTAGCACAGATGGGTGTGGATCTGGGTGCGGTCACCGGCGCCGCCGGTCGCCCGCCGGTAGGCGCCGACGGCCCACGCGAGGTAGGCGGCCTGCCCTGCGGCGCGCAGCGGCATCAGCTCGCGCAGGGCGGGCTCGTCGACCTGGATGACGGCGGTGCCGGCGGCCTCCAGGTCGGCCACCTCCTGGCGGACGGCGTCGGCGATCTGGGCGACCACCCGGGGCAGCGGCAGGTCCTCGCGGACGAACGACCAGGCGGCGATGGTGACCGGGCCGGTGAGCATGCCCTTGACCGGCCGGGTGGTCAGCGACTGGGCGTAGCGGGTCCAGCGCACGGTGATCGGCTCGGGACGGCGCACGTCGCCGTGCAAGATCGGCGGGCGCGTGCACCGCGAGCCGTAGGACTGGACCCAGCCGTGCCGGGTGACGGCGAACCCCTCCAGGTGCTCGGCGAAGTACTGCACCATGTCGTTGCGTTCGGGCTCGCCGTGCACCAGCACGTCCAGGCCGAGCCGCTCCTGCAGCCCGATCACCTGGCGGATCTCCCGCCGCACCCGCTCCTCGTAGTCCTCGACGCTCAGGCGTCCAGCGGCCAGCGCGGCGCGGGCCGCGCGCAGTTCACCGGTCTGAGGGAAGGAGCCGATGGTCGTGGTCGCCAGCGGCGGCAGTCCCAGGTGGGCCTGCTGGGCCGCCGCGCGCACCGGGTAGGGGCTGCGGGCGGGCGCCGCAGGGACGGGGGAGGGGACGGCCGCGGCCTGCCGGGACGCGGGGTCGTGCCGGTCGGGAGCGAGGGCGCCGGCGGGGACGCCGGCCAGGCGCCCGGCGAGTTCGACCACCTCGGAGACCTTCTGCTCGGCGAAGGCCAGGCGGGCGCGCAGCCGGGGGTCCAGCCCGTCTTCCCGTTCGACGTCGTAGGGCAGGTGCAGCAGCGAGCAGGACGTGGCGACCACGACCTGGGCGGCGGCGGGGCGCAGGGCCAGCAGGGCGGCAAGGGCCCGCCGCTGGTCGGTGCGCCACACCTCGCGCCCGCCGACCACTCCGGCCACCACGGTCTTGGCGGCCAGTCCGGGCGTCCGCAGCGCGGCGTCCAGGCCGGCGGCTCCGCGCACCAGGTCCAGGCCGATCGCCTCGACCGGGGTGCCGGCCAGGACGGGCAGCGCCGCGCCGAGCTCTCCGTAGGCGGAGGCGACCAGCAGCGCGGGGCGGTCGGTGAGGGCGCCGAGCCGCTGGTAGGCCTCTCCGGTGGCGGCCAGTTCGGCGGGGGTGCGGTCGGCCACCAGCGCCGGTTCGTCCAGCTGCACCCATGGGACGCCTTCGGCCGCCAGCGCCGACAGCACCCGCTCGTAGACCTCCAGCAGGTCCCGCAGGCGCTCCAGCGGGCGGAACCCGGCCGGGGCGCCGGGCCCGGGCTGTGACAGCAGCAGGAAGGTGACCGGGCCGAGCAGGACGGGCCGGGTGGTGAGGCCCAGAGCGCGGGCCTGGCGGACCTCGGCCACCGGCTTGTCGCACACGGCGCGGAAGACGGTGTCCGGGCCGATCTCCGGGACGATGTAGTGGTAGTTGGTGTCGAACCACTTGGTCATGCGCAGCGGGGTGGCGTGCTCGTCGCCGCGCGCCATGGCGAAGGCGGTGTCCTCGGCCTGCGGGCGGCGATGGCGGCCGGGCACCGCGTCGACCATGATCGCGGTGTCCAGGACGTGGTCGTAGAAGGAGAAGGTGTTGGAGGGCAGGGCGGCCAGGCCGAGCTCGGCCAGGCGCAGCCAGGTCCGCTCGCGCAGGCCCGCGCCCGTGGCGCGCAGCTCCCGCAGGCCGATGTCCTGCCGCCAGTACGCCTCCAGGGCGCGTTTGAGCTCCCGGTCCGGGCCGATGCGGGGATACCCGAGCACGGTGGAGGCGGGGAAGGGGGCTGTCATTGGTGGCTCCTGGTTCACGAGTCCGGCACGACCTCCGGCATCCTGCCCACCCCACTCCCGGCGCGGCCAGATCAATCGACAACACTTATAGATCTTGTGGACGCGTAGGCCGCCGGCCCGGATGGTGGGGGAGGGCCGGCACGCCCGCGCCGCCTGGGCGAGTCGCCCGGTGAAGACCCGAAGCACTCCGAAGGACCCTATTCATGGGCCTTATCAATCTGACCGCGGACCGCCTCGGCAACCGGTCACGTATCCCGGAGTTCCGGCGTGATCGAGGTCATGGCCCAGCCGGGTCGCCTGGCTCGTCGGCCGGTACCACCGGCTCTTCCCGCCCCGGCGGCGCCGATCCCGCCGCCAGGACCGACCGAACCCGCGGACCTACGACCGAACCCGCGGACCTGACCCCGCGGCGTGGCGGCACCTCACATTCTCGGGGGTTGTGTCGTCGGGCCATTGAGACACCATTGCGCGCGCCGATCGCCGCCGTCTCGCCCGTCCGCAGCCGTCAAGGAGCCACCCATGTTCGTGCGTGTCGCGATCACCCTGCAAACGCTGGTCCTGTTCGTCCAGACGATCACCGCCGGGCTGTTGCTGTCCTTGCCCGGCGGCCACACCTTCCACAGCGCCGGGGCGTACACCATGTTCACCGTGGCGGTCATCAACGTGGCCGGCACGATTTTGGCCTGGCGGCCCGGCGGCGGCTCACCTCGGCCCATCCTGCAGACGGCCGGGTTCCTCTGCCTCACGCTGGCGCAGGTGGCGCTCGGTATCGCGCACGTGAAAACCCTGCACGTCCCGCTCGGCGCGCTGATGTTCGGGGTCAGCCTCGTCCAGCTCAGCCAGGCCTGGTCCGGCCGCCGCACCCGCGCGACCGGCGCGACCGGCGCGACTTGACCGCGCCCCTGCCGTCCGCGTTGCCCAAGTCGCAACTTCGGTTGCCACGGCATGCGACCTTGTGCGGTGGCACGGCGGCCGTGGCAGCCGGTTCGATGGAGGCCTGCCACGGCGGTGGGCTCGCGTCGGCCGCCGTGGCACCGGCGCGAAACGCGCGACCGGCCTTCCACGGGGGGGATCCCCTTACGGAACACCGCCATAACGGGACCTGATCGACAACGGAACGGTCAGTGGCGTTAGCGAGCCGACGTGAGCGGAGTTACCGCCATCCACCGTTCCAATGTCGGCAGGCGCCGAACCGGCACGGATCTTGTAACGCTTTGATCGCTGTGCGGAGTACGGGCGGATCGCCGAGACCGAGCACCTGCTGCGCGTGGTCGACCCGGTGGACGACACCTACCGCCGTCAGATGAACCGGCAGCTCACCGTGCAGGAGTCCCGCCACAAGCCGGCCCGGGACGTGTGCCACGGCAAGCGCGGCACCATCCACCAGGCGTATCGCGACAGCATGGAGGACCAGCTTGGCGCGCTCGGCCTGGTCCTCAACGCCGTCGTGCTCTGGACGACGCGGTACATCGACGCCGCCGTCGCCCAGCTCAGGCCGAGGGCCACGAGATCCGGGAGGAGGACATCGCCCGGCTCTCCCCGCTCGAGCACAAGAACCTGAACCTGCTCGGTCGCTACAGCTTCACCGCCAGGGTCCCGGCCGCTGGCTCCCTGCGCCCGCTGCGCGACCCAGACGCACCGGAGCTGGACGAGGACGACGACGGGGGCGGGCAGGACGAGGACCTTGGTTGCCGGATGTTTCAGACCGTCCGTCCGCCGACCGGGTCCTGCGTCAGGTGGTGGGGCGAGTGCCGGGGGTGTGGCCGAAGGTGCGGCGGAAGACGTCGATGAAGGTGCTGGCGGATGACCAGCCGCATCGGTGGGCGACAGCGGTGACGGGGGCGTCGTCGGCCAGGAGGATCAGGGCGTGGTGGAGCCTGATCTGGGTGCGCCACTGTGGGTAGGTAAGGCCGAGGTCGTCCCGGAGGCGGCGGGAGAGGGTGCGGGCGCTGGCGCCGATCTGGCGTCCGAGGTCGTCGAGGGAGCGGTTGTCGGCCGGGTCGGAGCGCAGGATGTCGTGCAGTTCCCGGAGCAGGGGGTCGGTGGAGGTCGGCAGGTGCAGAGGTTGCTCGGGGGAGATGGTGAGCTGGTCGAGCATGACGGCCCGCAGGCGTAGGTGGGGTGGGCTGTCGTTGTCGGGGTCGCGGGTGTAGGCGACGATGAGTTCGCGCAGGAGGGGGCTGACGGCGAGGACGGCGGGTTTGTCGAGGCCGAGGGGGTTCTCGGTGGCGGGCAGGCCGACGAGGTGGAGGTCGAGTTCGCCGTGGGCCTGGTGCTGGTGGACGGTGCCGGCGGGGATCCAGAGCGCGCGGGTGGCGGGGGCGACCCAGGAGCCGGCGTCGGTGGTCACCGCGATGGTGCCCCGGCTGGCGTAGGCGATCTGGTGGTCGTCGTGGCGGTGCGCGTCGATCTCGCCGCCGGACGCCAGGCGCTGGGTCCGGGTCGGCGCGACAGAGGCGTGGCGGATTCTCTGCATCACCTGTCAATCTATCGAAAGCGCGACACTCGGTGGTTCTCCCAGCATGGGAGGGGTGCGAAGGAATACATCGATCTTGCTGCTGGCCGTGGGGCACGCCTGCGTCGACATCTACCAGGGCGCCGTCGCGGCGCTGATCCCGTTTTTCGTGGCCGAACGGGACTACACCTACGCGGTCGCCTCCGGCATCGTGCTAGCCGCTTCCCTGCTGTCCTCGGTCGCCCAGCCGGTGTTCGGGGCGCTCACCGACCGGTGGGCGATGCCGTGGCTGCTGCCGGTCAGCACCCTGCTGGGCGGCGTGGGCATCGCGCTCAGCGGCCTGTACAATTCCTACGGGCTCACCCTGTTCTTCGTCGCCGTCTCCGGCATCGGGGTAGCCGCCTACCACCCGGAGTCCGCCCGCGTGGCCCGGCTGGCCAGCAAAGGCAGCCACAGCGCGATGAGCTGGTTCTCTCTCGGCGGCAACATCGGCTTCGCGCTCGCCCCGCTCATGGTGTCGGCCGCGATCGGGCACGGCTCCCTGCGCTGGACCCCCGTCCTCGTCCTCCCGGCGCTCGCCGGCGCCGCCCTGTGTGCGACTGTGCTCCGGATGCTCGCCCGGCCCGAGTCCGGTACGTCCAAGACGGAGACCCTGCGGGGCGCCGATGATGTGGCCTCGTTCGTGAAGCTGTCCCTGGCGGTCGTCTTTCGCTCCATCGTCTTCACCGGCCTGAGCACCTTCATCTCCCTCTACGCCCAGCAGCGCATGCAGGGCAGCACCACCGCGGGGACCGTCGCCCTATTCCTGCTGTTCCTAGGCGGCGCCGTCGGCTCGGTGCTTGGCGGGGCCCTGGCCAACCGCTACGACCGCGTCCGCGTCTCCCGCTGGTCCTACCTGCTCTCCATCGCCGCCGTCACCGGAGTGATCTACACACCCGGCCCGAGCATGTTCCTCTTCGTGGCCCTCACCTCCACCGGCCTGTACGTCCCCTTCTCCCTCCAGGTCACCCTCGGCCAGGACTACCTGCCCTCCCGCATTGGCACCGCCAGCGGCGTCACCCTCGGCCTCACCGTCAGCATCGGCGGCCTCATCAGCCCCCTGCTGGGACACCTGGCCGATTCCACCTCCCTGAAGACGGCCCTCACTCCCCTGATCGCCATGCCCGCCCTAAGCTCGCTCCTCTTCCGCGCCCTGCCCGAACCCACCGCCCCCAAGCCCCAAGCCGCCGCACCCGCACGGCAAGACGCGTAGACCTGCACGGACCAGTGACTATGCACATGGTCCGCACGGACATCGAGCCCAACGACATTGGAACGGTGGTTGGCGGTAACTCCGCCCGCGTCGGCTCGCTAACGCCGCTGACCGTTCCGTTGTCGATCAAGCCCCATAACATGCGGCCGTCGGCCTGGAGATGCCAGAGCGGTGCTTTTGCGCGCCAGCGAATACAGGGCCATGGCGCCGATTCCGTCGCTGATCTTGCACAAGGCGTTCGGCTTAGGGGTGGTGCTGAGGGCGGCGCTGGCCGGTTGCTAGATCATGGCAGGCGGGCGGCCGGCGCGGCCCGCCTGTCGTCCGGTGGATGCAGGCTCAGACGCAGCCTCTCCGATTCAAGGACTTGGACCAGGCCGGGAGTACCTCGGTGATCTGCGGACGGGTGATGGACCAGAGTTCACGCCCTTGCCCCGGCACGAGTTCCTGGCCGCCCAGGAGGGCGTAGGAGGTCTTGTCGAAGATGAGGGACTCGCGGGAGATGGCACCCCCGGGTGCTCGGTTGTCCACCCGGGTCACGGCAATACCCGATTTGCCAGTGGCGTCTTTGAGCTTTTCCGTCTCGATGCCCGGCAGCGTCGCGGCGATCTTGAAGATGGCTGCCTGCTGCTTGGGTGGGACCGGGCTGCTGAGGATGTTGAGGACGCCGTTCCAGGTCCGGGTCGCTGTGTCCGTGTTGGGGACCATTTCGTTACCGCGTTCGCCCAGCTTGTGCCGGAGCTGCTCCTGATCGGTCGGCCACTCTCGCAGGTCGGCGTAGGCGGGGCGCCCCGCGCCACGTTCGGGGCACCGGGCCAGGAGTTCCTTGTACTCGGGGTCCTGTGGCCTGGATTTCGACGGCTTGTGCCAGAGGAGTCCTGGGCGGGAGCCGTCGACAGACTCCCAGACCTCGCCCGTGATGTGGCGCGGACCGACGTTGGGAACCCCCTTCTCGCTGCGAGTCTCCGCGATCCGCTCGTAGTGGAGGTACTGGTCGTCGCGGGGTTGCGGCCACGAGGTGGCGCTCGCGGCGTCGGCCGCCAGCCTCAGGACCTCGGCGGCACTCGCGGGCGCGGAGGAGTTGAACGTCTGGACGGTGATCGCTCCTGCGGTCATCGCCGCGACCAGGCCGCCCGCCAGCATCACACGCCGCAACCCGGCCGGCCGGGCCAGGGCCCGCCGCTTCGTGCGGGCTTCGGCCAGGAGCGCGGTACGGGCGGGGGCGAGGCGGTCCGCCGTGGGGTGCGGCTTGTCGGCGAACAGGTCGCGGAGTTCGGTCAGGTCGGTCCGTTCGTTCATGAGGTCTGCTCCGTCGTGGGGTTGGTGCTGCCAAGGGCGTTGCGGACGATGGCCCGCGCGCGGTTGAGGCGGGAACGGACTGTTCCGATCGGGATGGACAGGGCGCCTGCGACCTCCTCGTAGGTGAGGTCGGCCCAGGCCACGAGTAAGAGGACGTCACGGTCGCGGCCCTTGAGCGAGGCGAGCGCCTGGGCGAGAGGGCGGCGTACGGCCTGCGCGCTCGCCCGCTCAAGAGCTTGTTCCGCGGCGTCGTCGGCGTCGGGAAGCACGCCCGCTTTCAAGTACGCCTTGTAGCGGTGTATCTCGGCGCGCTGATGCCGGCGGATGAAGTTGGTCGCGAAGCCGTACAACCAGGGGAGGGCTTCTGGACGAGCGATGTCGTAGTGGCGGCGCTGCCTGAACGCGGCGAGGAACGTCTCGGAGACGACGTCGTCGGCCGTGTCGTCGCCGAGCCGGCGGGCCACATAACGGTGGATGTGTCCTGCGTGCCTGTCGAACAGCAAGGCGAAATCCTCGGGGTCTCGCCACGACCGTTCGATCAGGGCGGCGTCAGACAGGGTCGTACTGAGCGGCATGTGGTTGGGCCTCTTCAAGAAAAGGAGTGTCGCCCGTCTTTCACACGAGTCAGGGATCGAGTTCACGGGACGCCGGCGACCGCCCGGCAGGCTCGGTGAAGGCCAAGGGCGCCCGCGCGAAGACCCGTCACCGTGGCCAGGCGCGGGGAGGACTTCGTGCTGGAGACCGTCTACTGGGATGCCGGCGCCTGCTGGCTGCTCCTTCGCCTACTCAAAGGCCGCACCCGTGTCCTGGCCCGCCTCTCTTCAGAGCCTGGCCAGACGGTCTGCACCCCCTGCTCATCCACGCCGATGTTGGGGAGGTCCGGGATTTCGCCAAGCTGCCGCAGGCCCTTGGCCGGGGCGGAGGAGGAGATGGTCGGTGGTGACGACCTTGGGCTGTGGGCCGGCGTCGATGTTGATCAGGGTGTCCAGGATGTACAGCGAGTCGCGTGGCGTGCCGGGCACGACCATCTGCCCGATCCCCATCACTTGATCATTCACTGCGTTGAGGAGTGTGAGGCCGCGTTTGTATCCGAATGTTCCCTGAGCTGGATCAGGCCGTGAAGCTGCGCTTGGTGAAGAGCACGGCCTTCCCGTCCGGAATGCTCGAACTGGTGTACGCCCCGGCCTGACCGTCACACGGCGTGATCTCTTTCCGGGCGTGATCCGGCCGCCCCAAGGACGGCCACACCCGCCCCGGAAAGCGAGATCAGCCGGCCCGGTCCAGAGAAGCGGCGTCATGGGACTCGCGCGCCTCCAGCAGCTCATCCCAGTGATCCTCGGCCCACGCGCACGCCACCGCCATCGGCGCCAGCATGCTGCGGCCCAGCGGCGTCAACTCGTACTCCACACGCGACCCCGCCCCGGCGACAACGGTGCGCCGGACCAGGCCGCCCCGCTCCAACGACCGCAGCGACCGCGTCAAACCCTTGGCGGTGACCCGGCCGAGCGGCACGCGCAACTCCGAGAACCGGCGCGGCCCGTCCTGCAGACAGCGGATCACCAGCGCCGCCCACTTGTCACCGAACCCGAACCGGATCGGATTGAGCGAGGACGGGCACAGCTCGTCGAACATGTCGGCGGGCAGGGGTTGCCTCATGGCCCCACGATAACCGGTATCCCCGAGGAAACCGGGCCCCCCGATAGCGTCCACGAAACCCGCCGGGCACAACCGCCCGGCCCTGGTGAAAGGGCGCATCCCATGAAAATCGTGATCTTCGGAGCAGGCGGCCGAGCCGGACGGCGGGCCGTCGCCGAGGCCACCCGCCGCGGCCACCACGTCACCGCCGTCGTACGCGATCCGCACCGTCACCCCGACCTGCACCGTCACCCCGACCTGCGCCAGGCACACCTGGTGGCGGGCGACGTCACCGACCAGGCGAGCGTCGAACGCGCCGCCGCCGGGCACGACGCCGCCATCAACGCCGCGGTGGACCTGTCGGCCCCCGCCCACGACTTCTTCACCACCGCCACCCGCGCCCTGACCACGGCGGCCGCCCACACCGGCGTGCGCCGCCTGGTGATCGTCGGCCTGGCCTCCATCCTGCCCGGAGCCTCCGGCGCCCCCCTCATGGACCAACCCGGCTACCCCAACGAGTACCGCTCCTTCTACCTCGGCCACGCCGCCGGCCTCCACGAACTGCGAAACAGCGACCTCGACTGGGCCTACGTCGCCCCCACCGGCGACTTCGACCACCACGGCACCCCCACCGGCCACTACCGGATCACCGAGCACGCCGACCCCGCCGGCCGGATCACCTACGCCGACTTCGCCATCGCGCTGCTCGACGAGATCGACACACCCCGCTGCCACCGCGCCGCCATCACCGTCCAGCAAGCCTGAACGACGGTTCACCAGCCCTGACCACCCCACCCGCGCACGGCGGCCATACTGGGGCGGTGGAACCGGCACCGACGCTGCGCGAGATCGGCTGCTTCGCCCGCGTGGCCCAGACCCTCAGCTTCTCGCGTGCCGCCACCGACCTCGGACTGTCCCAACCGGCGATCAGCCAGGCCATCGGCAGGGCCGAACGGGCGCTCGGCGTGCGACTGTTCGAACGCACCAGCCGCGACGTGCGCCTGTCACCGGCCGGCACGGCCCTGCTGCCCTACGCCGAAGCGCTGCTGGAGACCGCCTCCGCCCTGCGCGCCGAGG
This sequence comes from Sphaerisporangium sp. NPDC004334, assembly GCF_053602655.1. Classification (NCBI taxonomy): domain Bacteria; kingdom Bacillati; phylum Actinomycetota; class Actinomycetes; order Streptosporangiales; family Streptosporangiaceae; genus Sphaerisporangium; species Sphaerisporangium sp. NPDC004334. The sequence goes on along the minus strand of NZ_JBSGDZ010000018.1, from coordinate 144,373 downwards.
CGGCCCGCCAGGCCGCGCCACCCCGGACGCTCATCACCCTGGCCTACGCACCCCCGGCCGGCGCCCTGGTCGCCCAAGCCGCCCGGCGACTGGCCCGCCGCCGCCCCGCCGTTCAGCTCCAACTGCGCCCCGCCGGCCGCCGCGCCGCCATGGCGGCCCTGGCCGCGGGCGAAGTGGCGGCCGCCGTCCTCGGCGCGCCGTTCCCCACCGGCTACACCACCGGCGCCCGTTTCAGCGTCGCCGTCGCCCACCTGGCCGTACCGGCCGGCGACCCCCTGGCCGCGGCCCCCGCCGTCCGCCCCGCCCAACTCGCCTCCCACAAGATCCTCATGCCCGCCCACCGGCCGCGCGGCGGCATGTGGGCACAACTGGCCGCCGCCCTGCACGGCCCCCACCAGCACCACATCGTGGGGGAGGAGATCGACGACTTCGCCGCCCTGCTCGACCAGGTGGCCGCCGGCGCCGGCCTGCTGCCGGTACCCCACCTGGTGGCCTCCTCCATCCGGCGGCCCGACATCGGCTTCGTCCCCCTGGCGGCCGGACGGCTGCGCCTGACCTACGGCCTGGCCTGGCCGCCCGACCGCGCCACCCCTGAGCTGATGACCGTGGTCCACGCCGTCCAGGAGTCCCTGTGGACCCGATGACCTCCCCGCCCGCGACAACGCCGCGGCCGGGCGCGCGGCCTCGACCGTCACGATCCTCCCGCCGCCCTGCGGTGCTAACGCACGGGCCGGCCGCCTCGCCGACACGCCCACCACACCACGGCACAATGGCCCGATGAACAGGACCACCCCCGCCACCGGCAACCGGTCCACAACCCTGCCCTCCGGCGACCCGCCACCCCACCGGCCCCTGCCGCAGGACCCGCAAGACCCGCACGGCTCGGACTTCCTGCAACTCACCATCACCGACGCACCCCCACGCGGCCGCTCCGAATGGCTCGCCACCCAACTACGGCACGCCATCTCCGACGGCCGCCTGCCCATCGGCACCCGCCTGCCCGCCACCCGCGTCCTGGCCACCGAACTGCGCGTCTCCCGCGGCCTGATCACCGCCGCCTACCAGCGACTCATCGACGACGGCCACATCGCCGGACGAGGACGAGCCGGAACCATCGTCGTCGCCGCCCCCATCACCGCACCCCGCCCACCCACCCCACCCCCCGGCCCCCGCCACCACGGCCACCCCACCGGCCTGTTCGACACCACACCCGGCCAGACCGTCTTCGACGCCCTGCGCGCCGCCCCCGCCCGCATCGACCTATCACCCGGCGTCCCCGACCTCGCCGCCTTCCCCCGCACCGCCTGGCTCCGCGCCGAACGCACCATCCTGGCCGGCCTGTCGGCCACCCAACTCGGCTACGGAGACCCCCGCGGCACCTCCGCCCTGCGCCTGGCCGTCGCCAACTGGCTCGCCCGCAACCGCGGCATCAGAACCGACCCCGCCCACGTCCTCATCGTCGCCGGCGTCGCCCAAGCCCTCGCCCTCATCGCCCAGACCCTCCGCGACCGCGGCATCGACCAGATCGCCGTCGAAGACCCCGGATCCCTCGGCGCCGCCCAGCAACTACGCAACTGGGGCCTCACCACCCCACCCATCCCCGTCGACGCCGACGGCCTGCGCGTCACCGACCTCACCGCCACCACCGCACCCGCCGTCCTGCTCACCCCCGCCCACCAGTTCCCGACCGGCGTCGTCCTGTCCGGCCACCGGCGCCGCGACCTCATGCGCTGGGCCGCCGACGGCGGCCTCATCATCGAAGACGACTACGACGCCGAACACCGCTACGACCGCCCGCCCGTTCCCGCCCTGCGATCGATGCTCGGCGACCACGTCTTCTACGCCGGCAGCGTCTCCAAGCTCCTCGCCCCCGCCCTGCGCGTCGGATGGCTGCTCGCCCCGCCCGAGCACCGCGACGCCCTCATCACCGCCAAACGCAACGCCGACCTCGGCAACGCCGTCCTCACCCAGCTCGTCCTCGCCCACGTCATGGCCTCGGGGGAGATGGAACGCCACCTCCGCTACATCCGCAGACGCCACCGCCGCCGCCGCGACACCATGATCGACGCCATCACCGCCCACCTGCCGCAGGCCACCGTGCACGGCGCCGCCGCCGGCCTGCACCTCATGATCACCCTCCCCGAGGGCGTCAGCGACACCGCCCTCGCCGCGGCCTGCCTGGAACGCGGAGTCAAGGTCCAGCCCCTGTCATGGCACCGCCACCGCCCCGGCCCCCCGGGCCTGGTCCTCGGATACGCCGCCACCGCCCCCGGCGACATCACCGAAGGCATCACCGTGATCGCCGGCCTGCTGCCTCACCCGTCCTGAACACCGCACCCAAGACCAAGAACCGCCACGCGGCGAACGACCCCCACCGCAGATGACCAGCCCCCGGCGGCGGCCCCCGCGGACAGGCACGGCCGCCGTCCACGCGGGCCGCCGCCGGGGGATCAGCCCGCGGACCCGCCCCCGCCGCCCTCGCCGGCCATGTCCAGCACAAGCCCGGCGGCCACCTCGGCCCCGTCCACGCGAACCGTCTCGGCCACAACGGCCGCACGGGCAACGGTCTCAGCGGCAAGGGCCACCTCCAGCGCGGCCGACAGGGACCCGGCCGCCGGCGTCGAACCCTCGTGCCCCGTCCCGACGCCCAGCTCGCTCACCCGCCCCGCCCAGTACGGCTGATCGGCCACCTGCGGCACGATCACCTGCGGCGCCCCGGCACGGGCCGCCGTCACCGTCGTACCCGCACCACCATGGTGCACGACCGCCGCCACCCGGCCGAACAACTCCTGCTGGTTCACCTCGCCCACCACGAAACAGTCGTCCCGATCATCGACCAACGCCAAATCGGCCCAGCCGCTCCCCAGCACCACGCGACGGCCCTGCGACCGCACCCCGTCGATGACGGCCCGCGAGACCTCCCGCGCGCTCGCCCCCCGCACGAGCATGCTCCCGAACCCCACGTACACCGGCTCCGCGCCGGCCGCGAGAAACGCCTCCAGATCGGCCGGGAGCGGGCGCCCGTCCGGCCGGATCCACGCACCGGTCTGCGCCACGTCCAGCTCCGAGGTCTCCTGCCACGGACCAAGGACCGGGTCCGCCGCCAGGAACGGGCGGCGAGTGAAGACATGATCACGAACGCCGTCCACCGGCGCCAGCCCGACCGAGGCCCGGTGAGCGTTGATCGCCTCACCGAACAACGCGTCCATGTGCGCGGCGTTGAGATCCCACAGCGCCCGGTTGCCGGTCACCTCCGCCGGTACCACCTGACCCGGCCAGGGACGAGGCGCATGGTGCGGCGACGGCAGGTAACTGGGGGAGAAGGAGGCGAACGCATAGGGCACGCCCAGCTTCTCGGCCGCCGCCCGCGCACCGGCCACCGCCGGGAACGACCCGGTGGCCACCACCGCGGCACACCCCTCCGCCACCCCCGCGACCGCCTCATAGGCCATGGCGGTCAGCTCGGCGGCGATGTCGGACAGACGCGGCTGCCCCATCCCGGGGACCGCCCCGGTCGCCAGCGCGCGGATCGGCCAGCCGAGCGGGGTCAGCGGCACGTCGATGCCGTCCAGCAGTTCCGCGAAGTCCGGCGGCGCGCACACCCGCACGTCGGCGCCGTGAGCCTTCAGCCGCAGCGCCAGCGCCGTCATCGGCTCGACGTCCCCGCGTGACCCGTAGGTCTCCAATACGACCCGCATTCCACGACCCCCCGTTTTCGGTGTGTTCCGGCGTCGAGGGGTGATTGTGCGGCACGACCGCGGCCTTGTGGCAAGGCCCCCCATGCGCTATAGCTTGGAAATGCAAGGAGTGGGCATTCCTCCTTCCCGTCCTTTTCCGCCACTCACACCCACGCAGCAGGCGGCCCCTTACATCGAGCCGGGAGACCGGCGCGCGTCCGGCACCGCTGGGCGACCGCCGCGGTGTCCGCGCGCCCCGGCGAGCCCTCCGAGGGCGTCCTCGATGATCACCCCGGCAGATGCGCGGCCGGGGGAGGAGCGCCCCGCTCTTCACGCTGACGCGGAAGGACTTGGGGTTCATCGATAACCAGGGCCGCAGCGGCGGGCGGGGTCCGGCGGCGCGGCGGGGCCTGGCGGCACAGTTGTGCATGGTGCCGTGGCTGCGGTGCGTACCCGATGACATCTGGTCGGTGCCGCAGGCGGCGATGCTGCGGTTGGCGAACCAGCTGGCGGTGTACCCCAGGGTGCTGCAGCAGTACGGGCGGCGGGCGCAGACCGAAGCGATCATCGGAAGCTGGTGCTGAAGTACCTGGACTGGAAACCGGTCCCGTTTGGTGGGGAGCCGTTGAAGGAGTTGGAACAGTTCCTGCTGGACCGGGCGATGGAGCACGACACGCCGTCGCTGTTGTTCCATCCGGCGGCTGAGTTCCTGATCAGCGCGCAGGTGACGCGGCCGGGCGTGGTCACGTTGATGGAGATGGTCGCGACCCCGCGACCGGGCGCGGGCGCATTGACCTCGGAGAAGGTCGACCATCTGCTGACCAGGCAGATGCGCGGAGACCTGGACGCTCTGCTGGTCCACGACACGGAACTGGGGATGAGGGTCCCGGCTGGGGCGCCGACGTCGTTTGTGTCGGCCCGGTACGCCGACTACCTGGCCAAGGCCCGCAGATCTGGCGATGACACCGCGTTTCGCCACTACTGGGAGCTGTGCACCATCTTGGCCCTGCGCGACGGGCTGCGCTCGGGGGATGTGTTCGTTTCCGGGTCGCGCCGGTACGCCGACCCGGGCACCTACCTGTTCTCCCCGGAGCAGTGGGAGGGGCGGCGGGCGGAGTTCTGCCGGCTGGTCCGCAAACCGGCCGAAGCGGCCGACGCGCTCGCGCAGGCCAAGGACGAACTGCACCAGGCCCTCTCCGACCTGGAGGAGACCCTGGCGGGCAGCTCGCCGGGCGATGTCGGCGCGGTGCGCCTGGACGAGGCCGCCGCGATCTGGCTGCTGGCCGCACCTAAGCAAGCCACCGCATGGGCCGCCACCTACAACCGCGCCTACCCAGGGGCGTTGAGCGCCCTCGGCATCTCTCCCGAGGTCTATGCCAACGAGCGTGCCTGGACCACCTGGCTGACCTCGGTGACATAGGACAGCGCACTCACCTGGCCTTGTCGAAGCGGACACGCATGACCCGTAGTCCGACATGTTGATGCAGACAGGTTCGGTGGAGTCGTTCAGGTCTTGTTGTCGGTGAACTGACGATCGGCGTCTCCTCCCCTTCAAGGCCACTTCCCGCGATCGTCCACTACGGTGCTTTTGTGATGTTGCCTGTAGACGGTCACGTGCACAGCGAGTGGTCCTGGGACGCCCCGAATGCCTCGATGGAGAACGCTTGCGCGCGGGCGGTGGAGCTTGGGCTCCCGGCGATCGCCTTCACCGAACACCTTGACCACACGTCGTTGAACATTGGTTCCGCGGATGACGCTCATCTGCTGTCGCTGAGTTCGCCGGAGGGGGTGTTGAGCCCTCCGGCGTTCGACGTGGATGGGTATCTGGACTCGATCGAGCGGTGTCGCGAGCGCTTCCCCGGGCTACGGATCCTGAGTGGGCTGGAGGTCGGGGAGCCGCACTGGCACGCCGAGGCCGTGGCGAAGGTACTCGCGGCCGGGCGGTTCGACAGGATTCTCGGCTCTCTGCACTGCCTGCCCGACGGCGACGGGTTCGCGGAACCGTGGGGGCTATACGATCACCGGGTTGCGGCCGAGGTCATCCGGGAGTACCTGGCCGAGGTTGCCGGACTGGCGGCAGGGAGCGATGTGTTCTCCGTGCTTGCCCACATCGACTACCCAGTGCGGTCCTGGCCTACGGAGGTCATGCCTTTCGATCCGCTGGCCTTCGAGGAGGAGTTCCGGCATGCGCTGCGGGCGACCGCCTCGTCGGGGCGGGCCCTGGAGATCAACACGAGGTTGCCGCTGTCACCGGTGATCCTGCGATGGTGGCACCAGGAGGGCGGACCGGCGGTCAGCTTCGGCAGCGACGCCCACGACCCATCCCTCGTCGCTCACAAGTTCCGAGAGGCGGCAGACATGGCAGAGGCGCACGGATTCCGCCCTGGGCAGGACCCGTACGATTTCTGGGCGCGTGTGGACTGACGGTAAGTGTCTGGAATCTCAAACACAGCGTCGGCAGCCCCGTGGCGTCGTCAGGTCTGTTGTCGGTGAACCGGCTTGTGGTGCGTTGGCTTTGCCAGGTATCGACGGCCGACATCTCAAGCTGAACACCGACACGAGCACCGACAACAACACGCGGACACCGACAGCTTTATCTGCAACCGACAGTGATCAAGGGGTGGGGTTGAAGGGCACCAGGTGACACCACCAACCGTAATCGGGAGGGGATCGGTACCGATTCTGGCGGCACGTGAAGGCACTGCCACTACCGCGGCGCAGGCGCACCAACCCCAGGCTGCAGGCGGCCGGCCAGCAGCCTGGCGGCGCTGGACAGTGTGGACCCGGTGAGTACGTAGACGTGATACGCCAGGCCGGTGCTGATGACCCAGTCACCGGTCTGTGAGATCAACCCGGACGAGAGCAGCCGCCGGTAGTTCTGGTTTCCCCCGAGCAGGCCCCGGATCCCGCCCGGCGCCTCCCCTGTCGACTTCTCCGGAGCGCTCGTGGCCTCCCCCACCGCTTTCCCTCCCGGCAGGGTGGCGTCCATGGCGTCAGTCACCGGTGCCGGTGGTCGGGAGCGGAACCAGAAGGGTGGTCAGCAGGACGGGCCGGGCCCCTTCCGGCCGCTCGGACGGGTCGGCGATCCGCGCCATCAGCGGCTCCATCAGCCGGTCGCATGCGGCGTCAGTCCGCGCCACACCGCGTACGGCACCGTTTCTGGTCTCCGAAGATCGTTTCCCCTGAGGTGGGTGATCGTTCCCCGTCAGACTGGCCCAGCCCCCTCGGATGCCCCGTTCATCGAGACCTCGGTAGATGTGGGCCATGCGGCACTCACGCTGCGAGGCAAGTCGGCTTCGCCCGCCTCCGTCACGACAGTCAGCACCGGATTGACTGGACACGACAAGATCGCAGTTGCCTGCACGGTCCAGTCCGGAGTTGATCACACAATGAGCGGTTTCCAACTCAAGAGCGAGTTCTTAGGCGTTGCGAGAGCAGTGGCGTGGCTTCGGCGGAATCGATATCGCAGACCAACAACCCCGGCCTTCCGTAGGGCTGATGGCTGAGCAGCGTGCCGTCCGGCCGTACTACGGCGGATGTCGTGGGCGACCCCGGGCTTGCGCAGTTGACGGCGGCGACGTAGCAATTGTTCTCGGCGGCGCGACATAGAAACGCCTTCTCGTGGAAGGAATTTCTCGGGTCGGCGAATTCGGTCGGCTGAAACGCGCCGGGATCTGCTTCACTATAGTGCGGGTGGAACACCAACTGGGCGCCGTTGCGAACGGCCAAGCGTACCGTCTCCGGATAGCGAAAGCCCTCGTGGCAAATCACGATGCCGAAGCGGACGCCGTCGACTTCGAATATCCGGCGGTCGTTGCCTGCCTGGTATGTGGAATCTTCTGCTGGGTCGAGCTGCACCTTGTCCTGATAGCCCGCTCGATCGCCGTCGGGTCGAAGTACGAGCGTGGTTAGACGTGGCTTATCCGAGACGTACCGCTCCGTACCGAGAACCACGTAGATGTGGCTCTCCCGCGCGGCCTGGGCGATACGCTCGTGCGCGGCTTCCAAGAAGTTGGCGCTCACGGCCTTACGCGAGTGCGGCGGCCATGGGTAGCCCGGTACGTAGGCTTCCGGGAAGCAGACGATACGCGCGTCGGCAGCAGCAGCGGCTCTGACCGCGCGCTCGGCTCGCACCACGGAGTCTTCTGGACTCTCAGGAATTTCGAGGTTGGCGAGCGCGATACGCAGGCTTGTCATGCGACTCATTGTGCTGCACAAGCTGGTCGTGTCGAACACGATTCGCAACTCATTCGACAACCGACACTGGGTGCGCCGAGGGGGTCCAGGGCTCACAGGTGAATGCTAGTTCCAGGGGCTGACACAGCCCTGGGGGACCTGGATCGCACCAGCGCGCCGGGACGTCGGCGGCCACGGGCACAGCGTCCAGCAGTTCAGCCGCGCGGCCGGCGGCGGCCTTCGCCGCGGCGGACAGCTCCGCCTTCATCCGCTTCTCGTTGGCCTGCCACCACGCCTGGGCACACTTCCAGCACCGCGCCCGCCTCTTCGCCGCCGCCTCCTGCGTCACCATCGCGGTGTGCCCGCAGTTGGGATAGGTGTAGGAGACCTTGTACCCGACGCACTCCCGGCAGGCCGCGACATCCCCCTTCTTCCACTTCGACAGCGTGGTGCTGGTGGAGATGTTCTCCTCCCACTCGTGCCCCGCCGTACACCACCACCTGCATCTTCGGCGTCGCCTTCTGCGGCGTCAGCCCTCCGTTGCGCTCCTGCAACCACGTCGCGGCGACCTTCGGATACGCCTCGGCCAGCGACACACCTAACGAACCCGCCACAACACCCCTCCTCGCGCTTGGCCAGACCCTCCCCGGCCCGGCGCCTCACCCGGTCAACGATCCAGCCGTCCGGGAAGCGACGCCGGCGGGAAGGACGGGTCTTCAGGATGCCCACCCGGCCGCACCCTCCGCCGCCGGTTCGCCAGTCTGCGTATCGGGCGCGGTACGGGGGTCGCGCACCATGGACGCCGCGGCAGCGAGGGCGAGGTGGGAGTTCATGTCCAACTCGAACCGGCCGTAGGGGTTCACGTGGGTCCAGAACAGCGGGGACAGGGCCCGCCGGTCGGCATCGGTGAGCCGCTTCTGCCACTTCTCCTCGCTCAGGATCTCCTGGAGGAGCAGCGTGTTGACGTGCACCCACGCCGACTGGAGCAGGTGCAGGGCGAGCATCGAGATCTCCTGGGACTCCTTGTCGGAGCCGGTCAGGTCGCCGTCCTTGCCGTAGAACAGGTCGTGGTTGGCGGAGTTCCAGTTCTCCACGACCTGGAGCCCGTCGTTGATCTCGCGCCGCAGGTCCGCGTCGGCGAGGTAGTCGCAAATGAACGCCGTACGTACCGCACGCCCGAGTTCCTCGATCGCCCGGTACGTCGGATGCTTCCGCCCGCCGTGGGTGAAGCGCCGCAGGACCTGCTCGGCCTCCGCGGTGCCCAGGCGCAGGGCGGTGGTGTACTTCACGATCTCGTCGTACTGCTGGCGGATCAGGTCCCAGTCGATCGTCTTGGTCGACAGCACTGACGCCAGGTGCGGCCACTTCTCGTCCTCCCCGGCCGCCGGCCGGTACAGGCGCGCGGAGCCGACGATCTTCAGCCTGGGCAGCAGGTTGAAGCCGAGCATGTGGGCGAAGGTGAACCCGACGATGGAGGCGCCGTGCGTGTCGGTGTACTGCCGGTCGATCTCCACGTCCGTGCAGTGCCGCAGCACGCCTCGATCATCGCGGCGACCTCGGAGGCCGAGCAGGACTGGAGCTGGCTGTAGACGCACAGCGACTTCTTCTCGACGTGCCAGTAGATCATCACGCCGGGCCCGCGGTACCGCTGGTGCCACTCGGTCATGAAGTTCGAGCTCCAGGAGCCGAACTTCTTGGAGTCGCTCGCGCAGGCGGTGCCCTCGCCCCACCACGCCTGATCGCGGGCGGCGAAGGTGGCGTTCTCCCTGGTGGCGACCGAGGTGAAATCGCCCGTGAAGCCGGTGGCGAACTCGGCCTCCTTGAGGATGTCGATCAGGTCGATGGTGCCCCAGCGGCGCTCGATCTCCGCCTTCAGCGCCACGAGGTTCTCCGGCTCCTCCTGCTTGCCCAGCGGCGAGACCTTGATCCACGGCTCGCCGTGCCTTTTGATGATGTCCACCCCGCCCGTGGTGCCCAGCTCCAGCGCCGTGTCGAAGCGGTTCAGGGGCCTCGCGCAGCCTCTTCTCCAGGGCCTCGATGAACTCCTCCGGGTCCTGTGGCTGGCGGATCGCGCCGTAGTGCACATCGCGGTTGTCCTCGAAGTCCGGTGGCAGATCGTCCTCCGGGTTCTGCCACCGGTTCGCGCCCGGCACCCAGATCTCCCGCCGCCGCAGCGCGTCCCGCAGCGCCACGAGCACGCACAGCTCGTACGGGATGCGCTCGACCCGACCGCGCTCATCCACCACCGCCTTGCGCCACTCCTCGCGCACCACCCCGGCCAGCGGGATCTTCTCCGCCTCGTCGAAGAACGCCCCCTCCTTCGCGATGGGCTGGTCCAGGTACCGCTTGAGCAGGTCGATCGCGTCCATCACCGGCCGGTAGGCGGTGTTGTTGCACTTCAGCTCCAGCGCGTTCAGCAGCGGCGGGAGCATCCGCCGCCAGTGGTTGGAGTACGACGAGCGCAGCACCGTGCGCACCCGGGCCCGGTAACGCGCCTGTTCGCCGCGGCCTCCGCCGCCAGCGCCTCCAGCGTGGACTCCCCGGCCACCGGATAGATCACCTTGCGGACCGTGCCGCCCGGCTCCGCGACCGCCGCCTCCGCCAGCCGCAGCAGGATGCCCTCCTTGCCGCGGACCCGCTTGAGCTCCTTGTTGAACTCGCCCTCGACCTCCTTCTCCGCCCGCGTGTTGATCTTCTGCACGAGCTGGATGAACAGCTCCACCAGCGAGTCGGTGATCTCCGTCTCCCGCACATGGCACAGCGTCGACAGCAGCGTGTACCGCACCGGCCCGCCTGCCGCCCGCAGGTCCGAGGGATACTCCTTCGCCGCCCGCGCCCGCCAGGCCGCCACCAGCTTCCCCGACACGTCCCCGAACAGCTCCGGCGGAAGCTGAAGCCCGCGCACCCGCTGGAGCTTGTTCACCTCCGCCAGCAGGCTGTCCAGCCCCAGCGCACCCGGGTCCGCCTTCAGCTCGGTGAAGAACGTGCCCCCGCCGCCCGCGCTGTCCGCGTCCGCGTCGGCGTCCTCGGCGATCAGGTCGTCCAGCCGGGACCGGGTCGCCGCCGACAGCCGGCCCACGGTGGCCGCGCAGAACTTTTCCTCGAAGGTGCTGACCGCCTTGCCCACCAGCCGGGCGATGTGTCCTGGGGCCGGCGGCTCCAGCCGGTCCTTGCGGCAGCGGGCGACCACCGCCTCCGCGAGCCGGTCCCGGTTCAGCTCCACCCCGCACAGCTCGACCGCCAGCCACTCGGCGAGCTGGCCTGGTCCTCCTCGGTGGCTCCCACTCCTGCCGCACCCCAGGCTCCTTCCGGTCGTCATGACCGGACCAACCTCGCCGAGCACCGCCCTCGATGACCCCAGAAGATCAAAACGCTGACAAGTACACCCCGGATCCGCTACAGAGAGCTACTTGCCACTTCGCCGTAGCTTCGGGAGAACAGGGCCGAGCACGTCGTCACCGGGATGGCCACCGCCATCCGCGCCGGCGCCCTGACCGCCGATGCCGTGGCCCTGGAAGCGCGGAAGGCAGCCGAAGCCGACGCCACCAGCATCGAACCGGCCAGCGCAGCTGACTCATCATCTCCAGGGGCGACGGTGACCTTCCTGACCGAGCGGCGCCTGGCACATCTGCCGCCCGATAGCCGGCCGATGCCCTCGGTGGCTGCCTATGACCAGTTGCTGCGTTATCGCCGAGCCGGCGCGCAGCCCTCCGCCCAGGGAGACACCTCATGACCTTTCCCCGTCATCGCGGATTGACCGAGCCAGCCGCTCAGGCCGCCGTCGATTCGGCCTGCCGGATGCTTCGGCTGCCGACCATCCGCCGCCAGTTCGGCGAGATGGCCGACGCCGCCACCCGCGAGCAGATGAGCTACCTGGGCTTCCTCGCCGAACTGCTGATGGCCGAGCGCGACGACCGCGCCCGTCGCCGCTCCGAACGCCGGATCAAGGCCGCCGCCTTCCCTCGCGACAAGTCGCTCCGCGAGTACGACTTCGACGCCAACCCCAACATCGACCCCGCCGTCATCCACACCCTGGCCACCTGCGAATGGGTCAAGAAGGGCCAGCCGCTCTGCCTCATCGGCGACTCTGGAACCGGCAAGTCCTACCTGCTCATCGCGCTGGGCACCGAGGCCGCGATGAAAGGCTTCCGCGTCCGCTATACCCTGGCCACCAAACTGGTCAACGAGCTGGTCGAGGCCGCCGACGACAAGCAACTGGCCAGGACCATCGCCCGCTACGGCCGCGTCGACCTGCTCTGCATAGACGAGCTGGGCTACATGGAACTGGACCGCCGCGGCGCCGAACTGCTCTTCCAGGTCCTCACCGAACGCGAGGAGAAGGCCAGCGTCGCCATCGCCTCCAACGAGAGCTTCGGCGGCTGGACCAAGACCTTCACCGACCCCCGCCTCTGCGCGGCCATCGTCGACCGGCTCACCTTCGGCGGCAACATCATCGAAACCGGCACCGAGTCCTACCGCCTGGCTCAAACCAAAGCGCGAGCCGAAAAATACGTCGCACGTTAGCGGCCACAGACCGCGTCCGAGCTCATCTCCATCGAGTTGGCCCCTCTATAGCAACGCCAGCAGCCGCCCCGCCTGGGCCGTCTTGATCTCTCCGCGAGTTCGTAACAGCCAATACAGCGCGAGAAGGCGGCGGCACTCCGTGAGCCTAGCGGCTTCGTGAACGGTCAACTCGAACCTCTCCAGCACCGCAGTCATGCCAGCAGCATCGTTGCGCCACACCGATATGTGCTCGACGACCTCGGCGAGTTCGAAGGCACGATCGCTGCGACCGGAGTACTCAAAGTCAACGACACCGACGTTGGTTCCATCCCACAGGTAGTTGGCCAGGTTCCCATCACCGGTGCCGAACACCGGAGTACCCGGCTGCGCCAACAGCCCCTCCAACATCGGCTCCTCCATCCAGCGCCCAGCCTCGCAAAACGCGTCCCTGACCGTGAGTTCCTCATGGGAAGGCAGCACCGCCGCCCACCATGATCGAACTTGCTCGAGGAGTTCCACTGGATGCCCGGCCCGAGCGGGGACCCGCTCCAACACACACTGAGGGATCGTCTGCTGGACTCCCGTGACGGCCACGGCCAGCGCGTCCGCCAGATGCCCGTTGATCGGTCCCACCACAGCGGCGCCGCCGAGTCGAGACATCACCACGGTTGGCGGGTCGGCCTCCAGATCAGCGGTCACCGGCGCGGGCGCAAGTCCAGGCGCGTACTTGTTGAGCAGCTCCAATGCTCGCCATTCCCGCTCAGGCTGGCCATAGTCCAACTGTCGGTATTTCTTGATCACGACATCGGATCGCACTTCGATCGTGTGCTTGCTCGCCCGGGTGCCCATGCACTCTCCGATCCTGTCGAAGATCATGACCCTACTAGAGGCATGGCAGGCCTTCGATCCCCCCGGGCGCTGTCAGTTCTCACCAACATTTCGACACTGCCTGATCACCAAGTGCTGCCCAAACTCGCCGACAACTGCTGTTGGTTCCCACCTACGAAGTCAGACGAACGCCGTCGTCAACGAGAGAGGACACCGTCAGTAGAACGAGAGCTGCGTCATCAGGCACTCACCGCCAGCACGGCGATGCCATCGAGCTCCTGACCGGCGGACTCCGGCATACGCACAGAGACCTCGAGCGCGGCCCGCACGTCGGACTCGCGGTACCGGATCAACCGCCCGCCAGGGGTACGGATGCCCGCGATACGACCCTCACGAGCGCAGCGGACGACGGTCTTGGGGTCGACACGGAACACGGCCGCCACATCAGCGACAATGCGCATGAGTCAGAGTTCCTTTCAACGATCTCGACTCACTGCGGCCTCGGTGCTGGACACACCGAGGCCGCAGCATTTGCTATGCCGGCGGGCCGATGGATGGACAGGCCATCGACCGGGCAGCCGGCCTCACAGCGAGGATGTGCATAGTGGGAGCGATCAGGCCGCCGGCGGGGCTACGCGGTGGGCATCCGCCACGGCGGCTCCCAAGATGATGTGCCGCCACCTACGCCTGCCGACCGCTGCCCCGCCAGGAGGTGTCAGCGGTGAAGATCAAGCAGGAATTCACCCGCGTAGCGATGCAACACCCTCATCCGGGCACGCTCGAATTTCTCTGCGGGGTCCTCCGGAAGCTCTAGTTCGCCTAGGTCGTCGACCATGGTGGCAGCGATGTAGGCCAGCACCTCGACGACGAACGACAGGGGTGGCGCGCCTGGCCCTTCCTCGAGTTTGTCCCATAGTTGCTGGAACGTGGCCGGGCATTTTGGGCATTGGTCACTGCTGTGAATGAGCTCCAGGGCTGCACGCACAGAGCGCATGCCCAAGTCGCCGTGAACGTCAACGCGGGATGTGGCTTGAGCATCTGCCTGGCTAGGCACCGCACAGTCATTGCTAGCAGAAGGAGTCGCCTTCTTTGGAGAAGCGCTCTTAACAGCTGTCATGCGGCGGCACCTTAGGGCAACGTCAACGGAGTCACCACGTACCGTTCCGGGATGGGGGAGTTGCTTTACCGCATCCTCGGGGCTCACCGCCTCGCGGCGAGAATCGTGACGGCGGGCGGGTCATCACCGCGCCCCTATCAACCACCGTCGACCACCCGCTTCGGCGTCTGGGCTGAGCTGGTAGCGGTGACGTTGTGTCAGCTGATCGCCTGGTGCTGTTGCTGGGCGATGTAGTCGTGGACGGCCTGTTCAGGGATGTGGAAGCTACGCCCTACTCGGAGAGCAGGCAGCTGCCCGGAATGCACCAGCCGGTACACGGTCATTTTTGACACACGCATGAGCGTGGCCACCTCGGCTGCTGTGAGGAAGTTCAGCTCACTGGGGTCGTTGACCAGGCTGCCCGCCAGGACGATTGCGTCAGCCTCGTCCATCGCACCTGTGCCGGTGAGCAGGACGATCGAGTCCGCCGTCGTGTGAATCGCGCGTAGCCCGGCATCTGGGAACGCCTGAGCGAGCAGATCTGCGGCGACCTGTCGTGTGCTCACTTTGGCTGCCATGGTGTCTCCAACCTACAAGCCGTCAGGTCTTGGGGAATGAGCCGGTGAGCACCACGGGCACCGTCCGCGTTTCGCGGTGACCCACAGAATGGACTGCGCGAGATCTTCAGCGCGGCGGGTGGCATTGCGGGCGGAGAGCTTCTCCAACTCCCGCGCCCTGTTCAGGAACTCCACCACGGTGCGTTCCCAGTGATCTTCAGCATGATCCCATCGTCGCTGGTGTACCTTCAGCACGAACAGCTCCACGAAGCTCTTGGCTTCCCCGTCCTCGTTGTGGAGCATCGACAGGGACCTCATCGCGCCCCTCCCTGTCTGCGCTGGGAGAAGGAGCTGGCTCGTCTGCGCAGGTCCTTGATCACATCAGTCTCTGACTCGGTGCGGCGCGCATCGATCTGGCGGGTGAGCAGATAGCCGACAGTGCCTCCTACGAACGCCGGAATCATCAGCCATCCGACGATCGAAACTGTCCAGCTCGCCAAGGGAGCACCCACCTCGGCGGGGGACTTGATGCCGATCAGGACCTCATAGGCCCGGGACCAGCCGATGAGCCAGCCATCGATGACGAAGACGACCGCGAACGCGGCGACCAGCCACATCGCGCGCGTGAGCAACCAGTAACGCGTCTTGTTAAGGCCTGCCAGCGATCGCAGCAGACGACGGCACCACGCCAGGAGCACAGTCTGAGTAGGGGGCCGCGGTGTCGCTGGCGTCATGACTCGAAGGTAATGGTTTGACCAGCTCATGCAAGACCGGCAGCGCATCGTCGCCACCGCTTGGGGAGAGATTCAGCGTGCCGGGCCGGGGGCGCCGCCCTGGACGAGGGCGGTGAGCGGCGGGCGGTCGGGCAGTAGGAGCAGGCCCGGCCGCGTTCCCAGGGCGGTAGTGGGCTGCCAGCAGGCGAGCACTGGGCGGGGGATAGGCCGCCTGGATGCGGGGCACGGCGGCTGCGAGCTCAGCTCATCGTTCGACCTGGGATGTGGCGTTCCATCCCGGGGATGGGTCGTCTTCGCTGGTCAGAATCTGTGCGAGTTGGTCGGCGGTGGCGAAAGGCACCTTGGGATCGGCGGTGAAGGCGGCCGGCTCCAGGTCGCGGGTGACGAGCAGGGGTATCACACGCCAGCAACCATCGGCCGGGAGGCCGCAGGCGCGGGCGGCCGGGCCGGGGTGGGCGGCTATCACCGCGGTCTTGGCCAGGAGTTTGGTGCGGTAGATGTCGAACCGGTGCAGGTGCTGGGCAAGGTTGTGCGGGGCGGTGGCGCCGTGCGGGTTTTTGGCTTCGACGACCCACAGCCGCTGATGCTGCTCGTCGGCGATCAGCAGGTCGATTTCGCCGGGCAGGCCGGGGATGCCGAGGTGGGCGGCGGGTCCAACGTCCAGGTGGGCGTGGTGTGGCAGTCCGATGCGCTGGGCGATGGCTTTGAGGTCTCGTTCGAGCTGGTCGTTGTGTTGCTGGCGGTGCCGGTCCAGGTGCTGGCCGGCTTTGGCGGGCACGTCCGGGCGGGGCAGGCGCGCGTCGGCCAGGTAGGCGGCGTACAGCTGCTGGGAGGTGTGGACGAGCCAGGGCAGCACCAGGATCTGGCCGTGGTGGGCGATCAGCGGGTGGGTGGTCAGGCGGATACGGCGTTCCACCTCGGTGTAGGGGTGGGCGCGGTCGCCGGCGGCGTTGCCCGTGTCAAGGATCAGGCGGGCGATGGCGGCGCGCAAGTCGGGCTCGGGAAGACGTGACCAGGCGGCGGCTTCGCCGGCGAGCGCGGTCTCGGTGGTGGTCGCGATGCCGTCCAGGCCGGTGGGCCAGTCCACCGCGGTGGCCAGCACGGCGGCCAGTGCGTCCAGACCACATCCCCACTGCTGGTGCAGGACCCGGTCGGCGCGGGCCAGCTGGCTGCCCGGTGGCGGAGCCAGGGGCGTGAACGGCACCGGGATGCGCCGGTGCAGAGCGAACAGGGCGTCCGGGGTGAGCGGGGCGGGGGTGGCGGCGCGGGCACGGCTGATCCAGCGCTGCTGCTGGGCGTGGTGGTAGGCGTCATGGTCGAAGTTCACATGACTCGGCTCGCCCGAGCCGGTGATGGAGTCGGCGATGCCGGGGTCGGGGGAGTCGGTGAGGGTGAACAGGCCGGTGTCGTGGACCTGCAGGCGCAGGTGGTGCAGGCGCCGCCTGCCGGTGGCCGTGGTCAGGCCGGTGCGCAGCAGCAGTTGGGCAAATGCGAGCAGGTCGGCGACGGCCAGGATGTCGGCGGGCCGCCGGCCGGTAGGTGGTGTGGTGATCGCCTGGTGCAGGAGCAGTTGCAGGGCGGTCGTGGTCGCCGCTCCATCGGCCTCACCTCGCCGAGCCTGTTCGACCCACGCCTCAGCGCCTCCTGCGGCGAGATTCCCAGCCGCTTGCCGGCGGCCGCGGATGCGGGCGCACAGCGCGGCGTTGAGCTGGCGGGCCAGCACGGTGACCAGGTCGGGGTGGTGGGCGCGGATCTGCTCGGCCAGCTCCTGCTCCAGAGCAGTGAGCAACTGTTCGGCGGGCTTACCCGGGCGTAGAGCGTGCGAGCCGGTGTAGACGCCGACCGGGACGCCGGCGCGGCGAACGGCGGCGGCCGCGGTGCGCAGCGCCCGCAGGTGCAGGTGACGGGAAGCAGGCACGGTGTACGGCGGCGCGGGGGCGGGCTGGTAGCCGCCGCCGGACCACCAGGCCAGCACGGGGGAGACCGCATCCCACGCCGCGGTGAACGCCTCAAGGGTGGTCGCTTCATCGGCTTTGCGGGCGCGGCGGATGTGGGCCGCGCAGTGGTGCAGCAGCCGGCCGAGGATATGGTGCCCGTCGTCGGTGAAGCGGGCCACAAACGCCGGGTCCAGTTCGATGCTGATCTGGGCATGGTCGGCGTCCATACCAACGCGCAGTCCCAGCATCTGCTCGGACGGTGGGATCGGGTGGGGTTCGAGGGTCTCGGTCAGGTGCAGCAGCCACGCCGCCCGGTCGGGAAGGGTGAAGTGCGCAGCGAGCGCGGGATGGCCGGCCAGGGTGGCGCGGATGCCGTCGGCGAGGGCAGCGAGCGTCGCCGTATCCAGCAGCGCACGCTCATGCGCCAGGGGAGTGGCGACGATCACGACCGGCGGGCTGGTGCTCACGCAGGCGACCAGCACCCCGGTGTCGTCGCCGGGGTCGAACAGGTCGGCCCACTGCCCGCGGCCGCTCCCGGGGACCTCCAGGCGGGCGGCACGCCAGCCCAAGCCCGGCGGTAGGCCGGCGCCGGCGAGCACATCGTCGGTCGGCGCCCACGCGGCGGCACGCTCCCAGGACAGGTCGCCGCCGTCGGGTGGCACCAGGGCCACGCCTTCGACCGGTGGACCGGGCGGCAGCAGCGTCCCCTGCCGGCGCCAGGCCGCCCAGGCATGCAAGACGTCGCAGTAGGCGATCGCCTCCACACCAGGGTGCTCTGTCATCTCCAACACCCACCAGAACACGGTGGCCAGGTCACCGCCGGCGTCGGCGAGGATCTCGGCGAGCTCCTCCACATGCAGGTACACGGTGTCGGTGATCACCTCGGGTCCGAGGACTCGCGGACCACCGTAGACCACCAGCCGCCCCGCACCAGGCGCCGCGGTCTCGGCGAGGTCGGCGCGGGCCCGCTCGATCCACGCGGGCAGGTCATCGCCCAGCGTGGCGACCACAGCCAATTCCAGGCGGTGGGAGAGGGACTGAACCCGGCACACCCTCTCGGGCCGCACCGGCGCCTGTCTCAGACCGAGCAGCCAGGCGACATGCTCGACGGTCTGCCGGTGAAGACGCATCTCGGCCTCTGGATCGGTGGCCACGGCGGCCAGGAGATCGGCGGCTGCGGCCGCCAAGCTGTTCACCGCCACCGCGGCGGGTACCGGCACCCGCCGGCCGTGCGCGACCACGACCAGCACCGGCCCGAGCAGCGGCGTACCGGGGGTGTAGCGCAGCGGCAGAGCGCGAATGTCAGCTGTCAGGTGGGCCAGGGCTTGGGTGAGGTGTTCGCGGCGCGGACCGGCCGGGGTGAGGTGGTCAAGCCCGAGCGCACCGGCCGCGGTGACCTCCGCGTCGGTCAGCGTGCATGCCAACTCCCCTTCCGGTGGCCCCTCGACCGAGGGGGACCAGATGGGCAGCAGAGCGGACACGGTGTGATCGGTATGGCGGAGAACCAGCTCCAAGACATCACCGAGAGTGAAGCCGGCGCGTTCGTCGTCGACGGCGCGCGCGGTGGCCCGCAACGCGCGCAGGAAGACCAGGGGATGGTCGGCTTCGCCGGGATGCAGCAACCACCGCTGCCCGGCGAAGGCGACGCGGACCCGCGCGCGCACATCGTTCGGCTCCCGCTCGGTCATCACCCCGCGGCCAGGTGCCGCACGCAGCGCGGCAGCCAGCAGTGCGGGCAGGTCAGCGGCCGTCGCGGCCGGCCCCGGGCGGCGCGGGCGGCTCAGCACCCGGGTCCACGCCAGCAGTAAGTGGTCATGGAAACGCGCGCAGCCGGGGGAATCGAGGGCGGCACTCAGCACGGTCAGCAGCGAATCGCTGGAGAACCCGGTCAACGCCCGATCCAAGATCCTCAACCGCTCAGCGGAAGCAGGCTGGGGGAGCGGGGTGGTCATCGAAGTCGCCTCTCCTGCGGGGGACATCCCGCCAGCGTGGGAGCCATCACCCGCCGCAGCGCGGCAATTACAGAAGCCGGCGAGATCTTCCAGCGATGCCGTGGCCAGAGAGCGCCCCGGGTGGTCAGCGTCGGCGGCTTTCCGCTGGACTCCTCGCTGACGTGACCCGCTGCCCTGTCGACCGTTTCGGCGTCGCCAGAAGCGACGGTGGACGCGCAGCGAGTCCTAGAGTGAACGCGCACGCTCGGCATGCGAGGCGGGACAGGACGTAGAAAAGGCTGTGCCCCGGCTGCGTGCTGAGCAGAGGCATCACCGGGGCTTATGAGGCGACAGTATCACGGCATCGGAGAGAAGGTCAGGATGCAGGAAGCCGAGGCGAGACGGTTGTGCGGCCTGCTGTCAGCCTCCCGTCTGGCCGAGTACGAATTGCGCTGCGCCGGCGATCCGGTGGCTGCGCTGCGGCTGCATTGCTGGAACACCGAAATCTGCGAAGCCTTCTACGGGCCCCTGCAGTACCTCGAGGTGTCGATGCGCAGCGTCATGACCCAGGAGCTGACCGCCCTGTTCGGACAGCGAGACTGGTGGGCCAGCCCTCGCGCGGACCTGCACTACGGCGCGCTGCGCAAGATCGGCGAGGCGACCGACCAGCTCACCCGCTCAGGGTTGCCCGCCGATCCCCAGCAGGTCAGCGACTAACTACCCTTCGGCTTCTATGTATCCCTGCTCGGGCACGGCAACAACTACGACCAGCGGCTGTGGCGCCCCGCGCTGTACCGGGCTTTCCCCGGCTTCCGCGGGCGGCGTCGTGAACTGCACCGCCGGTTCGACTATCTACGCGTCCTGCGCAACAAGATCGCGCATCACTGCACGATTCACCACCGTCACCTGGCCGCCGACCATGAGGCGATCCTGGAATGCCTGAGTTACATCGACACAGGTTTGGCAGCCATGGTGGAGCGTCACAGCCGAGTCGGCTCCGTTCTCGCGCGACGGCCCTGACCTGTCGTGCAGGTTGTCGCCGAGGCCTTGGATCGACTGTCCGGCCCTCGAGCGGCGCCGGTGCGTCCCGCCCCGGACACGGCGGCATCCCAGCTCGCGGTCGACTCTCAGCAAGACATAGCCGTGAAGTTGTCACATATGTTGATTCGGTCGGTCGGGCTCGAAGCCCTGCGGGACCACTTCGGTCGGCCACCTGGGACGTATGGCGAAGTCGACTTGAGGGCAGAGCCCGACCCAGCCACTGGACGGACATAACCAATCTGCTTAAGCTTCTTTCATGCCATGAGCCATCGGTCGTCCGACCGATCGGCGGGGCCGAGGTGAGGAACGAGCCATGCGCGCGATTGAATACGACCGGTTCGGCAGCTATGACGTACTGGAGTTGCGGGAGAGGCGCCTGCCGGTGCCCACCGAGGGGCAGGTGCTCGTCAGGATGTCGGTGGCCGGGGTCAACCCACTGGACGAGACGGTGCGTTCGGGAAAACTCGCACCCGCCCTGCACAAGCCACTGCCGATCCGGCCGGGTGGCTTCGGTGTGGGGCGGGTCGAGGAGCCCGGCGCCTCGGGATTGGCCGCAGGTGACCGTGTCGTGCTGAGCGGAGGACGGTACGGGGTGAGCACCGACGGTTCGTGGGCCGACTACATCGCGGTTGACGCGGCCCATCTGGTGCCGATCCCGGACGGCGTCGACGACGAGACCGCCGCCGCGCTGACCACCGGCGCCGGTTACCTGACCGCTTACCTGGCGCTGAAAGAGTTGGCGGGCTTCCGCGGCGGCCGGAGCGTACTGGCGCCGGGCGTCGGCGGTGCGGTCGGTCAGGGCGGCGTGGAGGTCGCCCGTGTCCTGGGCGCGTCGCAGGCCATCACCACGGCCACCACCACCGAGAAGGCGGAGCTGGGCCGGTCCGCAGGGTATGAGGTCATCGACCTCACGCACGAGTCGCTGCGTGAAGGGGTGGCGCGGCTGACCGACGGTAAGGGCGTGGACGTCGTGCTGGACGGCGTCGGGGGTTCGGTCACCGGGGAGGCACTCGGCTCGTTGGCCGTGGGCGGCACCCTCGTCAGCATCGGTTACGCGGCTGGAGTGCGTGCCGAGATCAACGTGACCGACCTGATATGGAAGAACGCCCACATCCACGGATTCAGGTTCGCCTTGTTCACCCCCGAGCAGGTCAACGCCGCCAACGCGGCCCTGCTCGACCTGGTCTCGCAGGGTGAGCTCCACCCGAAGGTGGCGCAGGTCCTCCCGCTGGAGAAGGCTTCCGAGGCACAGCGCCTCCTGGCTGAGGGCGGCCCCTTCGGCCGCATCCTGCTCGCTCTGTGACCCAGCGCGCCGCAACAGGGTGACGCCGCAACAGGGTGACACGGGGCGTATGCCACAGCGCCAAGGGAGGACCTGACGGGCCCGTCGGCAGCGCGGACATGTCCGTTAGGATCCGCGGACACACCATGTCGGTGCTACGTGACGCCTGGGGATGTCGTGTCCCCGGAGAAAGGACAACGCGATGACGTGGCCGGCCACGGAGCGCTATGCCTTGGAAACTGCTCCCGGCGGTCTCGCGTTCGTCCAGGACCTGCTCAACACCTCGCCCGCCGGCAGGCCGCGCCATGCTGACTGGCTCGACGACCCCAGCGCCGCGCAGACGTGGTTGAACGAGGCGCTCGCCCGGTGGAGCGCGGCTTCCGGTCGGCCCGCTCCTGCTGTGGACCTCACCGATCGTGACTGCGAGGCGCTGCGGGATCTGAGATGGGCTCTCCGCAGGCTTCTCTCCGATCAGAGCGACGGCGCCGAGGCCGTGTCCGCGCAGGTACTGGCCGCCCTTCCCACACTGTCCGTCTCGATGCAGGTCGACGAGCGTGGCACCGTCGTCGCAGAACCTTCGGGTACCGGATGGCGGAGGGTCGCATCGCTCGTGCTGATCGAATGCCTCCAGGCCCAGCAGACCGACCAGCGGCGGCGACTGAAGATATGCCGCAACGAGCGCTGCCAGTGTGCGTTCTACGACCGTTCACGCAACAACAGCGGCGTCTGGCACGACGTACGGTTCTGCGGTAACGCCGCAAACCTGCGCGCCTACCGCGCCCGCAAGCGGGAACAGGCCGCCTCCGGCGAGTGACCCTCGCGCCACCCCTGCCATCGGCCGCCGAGCAACGGGGCGCCTGCCGGCCGAGCTTGTTCTCCCCCTTTTCCGATCTTGGTGTGCGGACACGGCGAGGTCGCGTCTGGTGATTTCGCCTGCGCCGTAGTGAGGTGCTGGCCCCCGGTTCTCACCCCTGGTGGTCGTCCGCATCCGGGTTTGCCGGGTTCCGGTGCTCTGGCCGGGCACGGAGAGCCGAGCCGGCCGCAACCGCCCCGCGTCCAACCGCCGCCCCCGCTCGTGCGCTTCGGGCGGCGCCGCGGATCACCGCCGTCAGGGCGCTGCCGTGGCTTAGGTCGCCGTCCGAAATCCAGACTCGCAGGGCGTGCTCTAGCCATGCAGATTATGCAGCGGACGAAGAGAGTCGGCGCAGGCGCGCGAGCTCAGGCGCTCATCCGGCCGCGCCAGCGCGCCAGGATTTCCGCGTCACGGCCGGCCTCATCGGCCTGATCGGCCAGCAGACGGTCCTCAGTGACCGCGAAGGGCAGCCATTGCTCATAGTCAGGGTCGGTGGGGCGCACATCGCGGGTGCCGTCGACACAGAGACCGTCGACCGTCTTCGCCCAGGGCACGCGGAGCACGCCACCCGGCAGCATGATCACGCTCATATACGCTCCCTGCTGACGCGAACCCTCACGTCCCGTCTCGAGCATAGCGTTGTCGCTGCGCAACACCCAGCGCTGTCGCTCATCTCCGGCCCCTCAGCCGATCTCATAGCTGCGAGAAAGCCAACGGTAGACCTGTTCAGCGGCCAATTCGTCTCCCAGCAGCGCGATCAGACGACTCACCCGCCTGGTCAGCACGCACGCGAAACACTCGGCGAACAGCTCACCCACATCATCGCGGTAAGGCCGCGACAACTCGGCACGGCGCTCGCGATGCAGGTCCAACCAGAACCTGGTGCGCGAAGGAAGACCATCCATATGGTCGGTAGCGTGCCCAAGCTCATGCCCCGTCACGCTCACGCTGGGCGAGGGCACAGTGCCGACGCCGATCCGCCGCCGGTCGGGGTCGTACACACCGGCGCTGCGCTCCCATAGCCCCTCTTGCACCGGCAGCGAGACCTGCCGCAGCGCCTCAAACCCGGAAAGGTCCGGCACCGAACCAACACCGATCACGATCCCCCCGGTGAGATGAACCGCCAGCCGGGTCGCCAGTGCCTGCGGAACCGCGGCGAGCGTCATCACCGCCAGCAGTGCTTCCGCGGGAGGGAAGGTATCCGAGGCCCACGCGCGGGTAAGCCGGTTCTCCAGCGGGCCGACATGTAACCAGCCGGGACGTCCCCTACTTCGGCCGGCCACCGTCAATCCCCGTTTCGCCTGGAGGGCAAGTCCTGATCCGGATCACGATAGCGGCTCGCAGGCCCGCTGTTCCCCGCCCGCCCTTGCCGAGCGGCACCCGCCGCATAACAGTCGCCGGGTCTATTCGGTCATCTGCACGAGGGATGTGCGGGCCGAGGCGGCCGGCAAGGAGTTGCGCCACCGCCCGGGGGCGTCGAGGGCCTGGACGGTCGAGGGCGCGCAAAAGCGTGCGCACCGTGACTGGGGAAGTCACGGCCCGCACGCCAGGTGGCAGGTGTGTCGGGGCATGAGCAGCAACCGAGCGGCCAGTGACGTTAAGGAGCCCGGCGGGCCCGCTTAGGGTCTCGCTCGGCGGCGAGCCAGCCAGGAAGTCCGACCTCGCCCGCGACGAGCTGTGCCGTTACGTGCGCGGCCTGCCCGTCGCTCCTGCTTCGGCGGTGCCGCGCCGTGCGGGGGAGGGAACGACGGCTCTGAGCGTGGGCCACGCCAGCAGCGCCAAGGCCGCGGCGAGTGCCGCCACGGCCAGCATGGCGCCCGGCAGCCCGGTCGCCTGCGCCCAGTGCCCCACATACACCGGCCCGGCGAGGTAGCCGAGATAGGCCAAGGTGGACACGACCGAGGTGGCGGCACCGCGGGCCGCGGCGGGGACGTTGGCGGTGGCCAGGGCGAGCACGGTGGGGAAGAGCACGGCGGTGCCGACGGCGGCCAGGGCCAGCCCGAGCAGAGCCAGAGGGAGAGACGCGGTGAGGGCGAGCAGGGACGTCCCCGCCGCGGAGATCACCGCGCCGGCGGTGAGGACGATCCAGGCGCGCCGGGTCTTCACCGCGCTGATCGCGAAGCGGGTGAGCGAGACGGCAAGTGCGAAGACCGCAGGTCCGGCGCCGACCAGCGCGGGTCCAGCGTGCACGGTATCGGCGAGGTAGACGGCGCTCCAGCTCTGGTGAGCGTTCTCGACTGCGAATCCAAGCGCACCGAGTCCGCCCGCGACAAGCAGGAGCGGCAGATGAGCGCGCAGACCCGGTCGGCTGTGCGCGGTTGAGGTACGGTCGTGATCGTGACGGCCGGAATCGGCCTGCGTGCGATCGTCGGTGACGATGGCGGCGCTCACAGCGCTGGCGGCGAGCAGGACCAGCAAGTACGGCACGACCACGGGCAGGCCGGCGGCGTTCAGCAGCCCGGTGATGAGGCTCGTCGCGACCACGGCCAAGGAGAAGAAGCCGTGCGCCCTGGTGATGACCGGACGGCCATTGGCCCGTTCGACGGAGCCGGCCGCCGCGTTGATCGTCACGTCCGCAGCGCCGGACGACGCGCCGAGAACCGCCAGTCCCACGGATAAGGCAAGCAGGTCGCGAGCGGTGACGGCCACGGCGATGCCGGCGATGCCGAGCGACGTGAGCGTGATCGCCGTGACGCGATGCCCCCACCGGTCTACGGCCCTGCCCGCAAGAGGCATTGCGGGCAGGGCGCCGACGGCGATGAACAGCAGCGCCGTGCCGAGTTGGCCATCAGTCAGCCCGGCCTGGTCGCGGATGGCAGGCACGGACGCACCCCACACGCCCCAGAACGCGCCGAAGACAGTGAATCCCGCGTACGGCACCCAGGCTCGGATGTGACCGCGATCGGTGCCTACTCGTGTATCGATACACATGCAGTGTAACGATACACAAGATAGGGTGAGGCATGGCCAAAGACCCTTCTCAGCCCCGGCCGACCATGGCGGAGGTGGCCCGCGCGGCGAAGGTCTCGGTGATGACCGTCTCCTACACCTACGCCCAGCCTGATCGCGTCTCCGAACGCACCCGGGCCAGGGTCCGCGAAGCCGCTGCCCGCTTGGGATACCCCGGCCCTCATCCGGGGGCCCGCTGGCTGCGCCGGGGACGGACCGGCAGCCTCGGGGTGGTGCTTGGCGAGCACCTCACCTACGCCTTCGAGGACCCCCAGGCCACCCGGTTCCTGGCCGGCGTCGCCGAGGTCTGCGTCAGTCACGGCCTGGGGCTCACGATCGTGCCCATCACCGGGGCGCCCTCGGACACCGACCGGGTCGCCGAGGCCGCGGTGGACGGTTTCGTCGTCTGGACGACCAGCGACGACGACCCCGTGCTGCCAGCGGTGGCCGCCACCGGTCTCCCCGCCGTCGTGCACGGCGGACCACACCACCGGGACCTGCCGATCGTGGCCATCGACGACCGTGCCGCAGCCCGCGCCGTCGCCACCGAGGCCCTCGCCGGCGCCCGGCGGCCGATGGTGCTCAGTTTCCCGCTCGATCGCGCCAGGACGCCGGGGGTCCACAACGGGCTGGATCCGGCCGAGGCGACTTTCCGCGTGACCCGTGAGCGCCTGCGCGGAGTCCGTGACGCCTGGGAGGCGGTTGGCGGCCGCTGGCCGCAGGTGCGGGTCGCGGTGTGCGCACGCAACAGCGCGCGCGAGGCCGACTCCCTGGCCACGGCGTTCCTAAAGGGGGCGGACGCGCCGGACGCTGTCATGGCCATGAGCGATGAGCTCGCCCTGGGCCTGATGCGAGCGGCCGCCCATGCCGGTCTCGCCATCCCCGGCGACCTCGCCGTCACCGGCTGGGACGGCACCGACGCGGCCGCCGCCGCCGGGCTGACGACCGTCGCGCAGGACCTGCGCGCCCAGGGAGCCCGCTGCGCGCAGTTGGTCCTAGGCGAGGAAGCGGCAGCTGAGACCGATCCGATCGAATGGCGCCTGGTCCTGCGCGACTCCACCCGGCGATGACCACGGTCAGCGCGCGCTCCGAGCAGGGGACCTGGCCCGACCGGGTCCGGCTTCCTCTGGCGGCTGCAGTGATAGCGCCAAAGTCCGGTCTGATCCTCCCCGAAGGCCTTTAGCTCGGTGCCGTGCCGGGAGGACGTCGATTGCCTGCTCCGCCACCGGCCGTTCCGTCTGCGGGCCACGCACCGCACTCGCTGTGTCGGCCTGGAGTTGCCGCCGCACAAGTCCATGAGCTGACCCGGCGGCTCTGGGCGGGGTACCGTTTTGCAGTGGCGAAGTACCGGGGCCGCAGATCCCGGCCGAGTACCCCTGGCGTCAGCCGGTCCGGTGACCCTCGACGCCGCGCGATGGCGCAGAAGGTTGCCGAGCACAGCGACCGGGTCGAGCGTGCGGCGGCGCGCATTGGCGGGGTGGTGGCCTACCGGGCGCCCTCTGACCCGATGCAGGTCCCGACTCTGTTGCCGTTGTTCATGGACGTGGCTGCGGCCGAGTGGCTGGCACCGGCCGAACGGTGCCTGGACGACTGCATGATTCTGCTGCACGCCTACGCCCAGTTCGCCATCCCGGCGCAGGTACGGGCGGCGGAACTCGTCGTCACCGACACCGTGAACAAGTCCAGCGTCACCCATGGCAGCCTGATCCCGCGATGGGAAGATGACATGATCCACGGGCACACCGTGGTGTGGCTGCCGACTCTGAGGCATCTGGTCGACGTCACTGCCGAGCAGTTCAGCGAGATCGCCGTCCTGCAGGAGGGGCCGATCGTCGCCGATGCCATCAGTAGGCGCCGTGGGGACGGCGCGCCGGAACATATCGTGGTCAAGCGTGGCAACCTGCGGCTGACCTACACGCTGGCACCGGAGCAAACAACCGCCGTCCTACTGGATCACCCGGTGCCGCGCGCCAGCGCGGCGAGCTACCGCCGCCGTGGTGTCAACGTAGCTTCAGCGGTAGTCAGCATCCTGGTCAGCTCTCTGCCTGAGGAACGCGTCCGGTTGATCCCGCACAAGCGGGTTGCCGCCCTGGTTGAGGCCGTACGTGACCTGCCAGAACATGAGACCCCCACGAAGGATCGGCGTTTCTTGCTTCCCGGCCCGGATGGAGATCAGCTCATGGTGCAGCTTGATCAGATTCCGCTTCCTGCCGGGACTCCGCCGGTTGCCGTGCCGGATTGCCCCAAGGTGAGGAGCTGATCGGTCGGTATGGGCATGCCGGGAGAACTCTTGAGTATGACGGGATGGCGTCATGCGACCAGGGCCGGAAGTTCTGCACTGGGCCATGGACACGAAGGGCGCGAAGGTGATTCCCTGGCTGGGCGCGCAAGACTTCCCCGAGCTGCGGCGTGGGCCGCTGTTGAGGCGCTATGCGTGGCAGGCGCAGACCGAGGATCCGGTGGCACTGGCCGCACTGGCCGCACTGGTAGCAGCGCGTTGTACGCGCCCCTGCATGATGGCAGCCGCCGGCGTCGAGGTCACATCCGATCGCCTGGCCGTCCCCGGTGACGACGGCCGCTTCCACCTGCAGGTGGCAGGACGATTCATCTGCGCAGATCCCTGGCCCGGACGTCGTCGACCCGCCGCCGCAGCGGTACCCCACCGACAGTGGTGCTCCTGGTGGACCGCTGATGGGCACCACTACCGGGTCAATCCGCCTCGGGAGGTCGAGATGGACACCGGACACCACGGATCGCCCGAGGTCCGCTGGGCGGTCGTGCCCATCGGAGATCCCAGCGACCCCGCATTGGTGCCCAAACGCCGGCGCTGCCCCAGCCGGGAGGCCCACGGTGACTGGCCGCCCTATCACGGCGCCCTCCTGGCGCCCATCGTTGATGCCCTCACCACAGCACTGGGTGCGACCTGCCAGGCGTGCAGGGCAGCACTCGGCGTCTTCGTCGACCATGACCCGGCCACGATGCTGGTCCGCGGGCTGGTCTGCCGCCATTGCAACACCCATCTGGAGGAATGCCCACACCTCACCGGGTGCCGGTGGGGTGACTACCTCAACAATCCACCGGCCGCGCCACTGGGCCTGCGCTATCCACGGGCAGCCGTGAGCCGAATAGCCAGCGGATCGATCAGCCGACCAACTCGGTGAAGTCCGGTGCCAGTGAATGAGCGGTGCGCCATCGCCAAGGCGAGTACCGGCGAGGATCAACTGACGCGCGCCGCAGTGGGCGATTACCTACAAGCCGCTCCCACCGAGAAGATCATCAGGCTTGTGCCGGACGGGGAACATCGTCGTACCTACCGTACTCAAGCCGGTCGAGCTCGGCGTCACCCTCGGGGTGGAACCGCGCGCCGATGTGCTGCCCTGGGGGCAGGCGGTGCAGGTCGGCCGGGTCGGGGGACTTGTAGGGGTGTCGGTAAGAAACGTGTCATCAAGCCCAAACGAGCATGTTTGTGCAGCTCAGCCGGGTGAGCCATAGAGGGGTCGCCGTAGTACTCGCCGGAAATCGGGCGGATACCGCTGACCTGCGGTGAGCTTGTGTCAGGTTCTGGTCGGGAGCGTGGTGAACTCGGCGTGGGCCTGGTCGACGGCTTCGGGGTAAGCCTGCGTCTTGGCGTGCTCGGCGAGGGCGCGGTAGATGCTGGCCAGGCTCGGGTTCTTTCCTCTGCGCTTGCCGGTGGGGATGATCAGGTCGGGGCGGATGTCCTCTACCGACTCGCCGCTTGCGCGGCGGCGCAGCACGGTGTGCAGCATGTCGTCGGTGATGACCGGTGGCCGGCCGCCGTGGTGTCCCTTGCGTGCGGCGGCGTTGAGTCCTTCGAGGGTGGCTTCGCGGATATTCTCGCGTTCGGTCTCGGCCATCGCGGCGAAGAACGCGAACAGCACCCGCCCGGTGCCGGTCGGGTCGTAGATGCCGGTCAGCGGGCCGGCGAGCATTTCTAGGGCGATGCCGTGCGCGGTGAGGTGGTCGGCCAGCGCGGTGAGTTCGGCTGAGTCGCGGCCCAGGCGTTTCATCTCGTACACGGTGAGGATGACCCGGCAGTGCGGGGCATGGGCCTTGACCTGGCGGCACGCCTCCAGAGCGGCCTCGAACTGAGGCCGTACCCGTACGCGGGTGGAGACCTTCTCGGCGAAGATCTTCTCGCGGGGGATCCCGTGTGCGGCCAAGGCGTCGAGCTGGGACTGGAGTTCTTGGGTGAGGTGGGAGCAGCGGGCGTAGCCGACGCGGATGTCGGTGGCCGGGGTGTCGGTGGCGATCGGCGCCGGCGGTGGGGTGCCCGGCCGCCATAGCTGTCCTGGCCCGCGGTCGGCCGGGGTCGGCACGCGCAGCAGTTTCGCCAGCCGCGGCACCTTGGTGAACCGGCCGGTGTGGTAAGTCCCGGCGACCGTGCCGGAGCGCGACCGGCACGGCGAGCCGGGCTCGACCGCGCAGCGCGGGCACGGGTGCCGTTCCACCTCATCGGCGTCGGACATGGCGGCGGGTCCCGGCTTGCTCATGCCGAGATCTTCTCACAAACATCTCGCAGAACAGCTTGCGCCGGTTGTTGGGTGAGAACGGGTTCTGAGAAGAGATCCGGTGCCTGCCGCCCGCCAGCGACGCCATGTTGATCTTTCTCTCAGAATGGGCCGTTTACGAGACCAATACTCCTACGACGAAGACGCAGCAACCATCGAGCCATGATCACGGAAGTTCTCGCATTACGATCCGGGCTTCACGTACGGCGGTCAACGCATAGCCCGGCGTGCGGTCGAACTCCACATGCCGTAGGCGGGAGCCCTGCCTGGCAGGCGAGCAGGAAAACTGGTCGCCGACGCGTTGTGGGCGCAACGGTCGCCCGAGTTCGGCGGTGAAGACGTAACCGCTGTCGCCGCTGTTGTAGCGGTGCAGGAGGTCCCCGAGGGCATCGGTGCGTTCGTCATCGCCGGCGTAGGGCCGTAGGGGGCCCATTTCTCTACAGGCGCCCGACGGCATCGAATCGATCCGTTTAACTGTGCAAGTTCGACACAGCTCTGGATGGTCCTGAGCATGCCGATTCGATCTTGGAACCGTGTTCGAGGCGTCCAACGCAGCCTGAAAATCACATGACGTCTAGGACCGCGTGATCTCATCAGGCGTGATGGGAGCCAGTCGGCCGAGGTGATCCGAGCTCTGCAGAACCCTGAGCATTGACGGGTGGGAGCGTGGGCCTTATGTGTGATGTCGGCCATGCCGTCGAACCGATACGACGATCCCATTACGAGGAGACAGGATGCCCCCTCAAGCCGTCGGCTTTCGCCGGCGAACGGCGACGGCCTGAACGGCCGGGCGGTGGCGCCCGCGGAGGGGCGGCCGGACCCGGGAAGTGCCTCACACACGGGATTCACCCGAAAGGATTACCGATGAAGCGGAGCGACCCCTCCTCCCGTCCTCGACGTACGGCGAGCAGGTGGCCGGCTGTGGTGGCGGCCCTGCTGGTCGCGACGATCGGAACTCAGCCGGCTGTCGCGGCACAGCGGTCCGCGCCGTCGGAGTCCACCGCGTCGGAGTCCACCGCGACGGTTGCCGCGGCCGCTGGGGACATCGATGGATTCACCGCGGGCAATGCCGCGGTCGCTTCGGTCGATCTCGCCGGGACGTGGAGTTTCACGCCGGCGGGCCGGTCGGCGACGTCGATCAAGGTGCCCGGGGGTGGCTGGTACAAGCAGGGGTTCACCGATGTGTCGCAGGCGGTGTACTCGCGTACGGTGACGGTGCCGGACTCGGGGCAGCCGCAGTCGGCGTGGATCGAGTTCGGCGCCGTGAACCACCAGGCGACGTTGTCGGTGGACGGCCGGGTGGTCGCGACGCAGACCACGGCCTTCACTCCGTCGAAGTTCGACATCAGCGCCTACGCCGCGCCGGGCACCACTCATACGATCAGCGTCGACGTGAAGGGCCGCGGCGCGTTGAAGGCATCCAATGGCCGGTACCTGGTGCCCGACGCCGCCGAGTGGTCCGAGGCGGTCCCGCAGGGCATCTACCGTTCGGCGTTCCTGCGGGTGTATCCGGCCGTGTACGTCAGTGACACGTTCGTCCGCACGTCGGTGGCGAATCAGACCCTCGGCTACGACATGTGGGTGACCAACACCTCGGCCAGCGCTCGATCGGTGACGGTGACCGGCGAGCTGTCCTCGGATGGCGGCGGGACGTTCTCCTACCCGGCGCTGCCGTCGCGCACCGTGACCGTGGGGGCGCGGTCGACGGCCAAGGTGACGGTCGATTCGGTCGCGTGGAACCTCGGCAGCGCCTCGTACTGGTGGCCGAACGTGCCGTACCGGTCGGGGTACCGGGCCCAGCTTCACCGTCTGAAGGTTCACGCCGCGACCGACGATGGCCGGACGAGTGACGCGACGTACCGGTTCGGGTTCCGGGAGGCCACCCAGAACGGTGAGTACTACTACCTCAACGGCGTGCGCGTGAACTTCCGCGGCGACAACCTCCAGGGTGCCGACTACGACCGGATCAACAACGGCGGCAAGGGCGACGCCTTCGACACGCTGCCCGGATTCCTTCCGCCTTCGTCGGGCAACGGCGGCTGGCCGCAGGCCGTGGACAACTACCAGCGGCTCAACTACAACGTGGTGCGCGTCCACCAGGAGCCGGCCAGCCCGTACATGTTGGATGTCGCCGACGAGATGGGCCTGATGCTCATCGACGAGGTCGCGATCCGCGGCTCCCAGTCCGGGCAGGATTGGATCACCGGGCACGACAACATGGTCAACCACGCCCGTGCGCTGGTCCTGCGCGACCGCAACCACCCCGCGGTCATCCGCTGGAGTCAGAACAACGAGCCGAACCAGAGCGGCCAGGATTCCGAACAGTTCGAGAAGGACCTGTACGCGGCGATGAACGGCGCCGACGGCACCCGGCCGATCATTGCCGAGCTGGGGGTCGGCGCGAATCTCAACATGTATCCCGGGATGACGTACGCCAACTTCGCGGTGATCTCGCACTACGTCGACGGCTTCGGCAGGTACGGGGAGGGCCTGATCACCGTGAATGGGCGGCCCGACGGCGAGGGCGAGTACATCTGGCCGGCATGCAACACCAAGCAGGGCTTCGAGTGGTTCGCCACGGCGACCCTGGCCAAGCGCGGCAAGGGCGCCGCCGATCTGCGACCGTACACGCTGCTGTCCGCGTGGGCCGGTTTCGTGCCCGGCGTGCGTTCCACGGACTTCACCCCGGAGGAGGGCGGTCATCCGCTCTACGGCGTGGACAACCTCCCGGACCCCTGGAGCAACCCGCAGATCCAGCGCGTGCAGGCGGCGTTCAACCCGGTGGCGGCGGTCGACCTGCCGTTCTGGTCGGCCTCCGGCGCCTCGGACTCCAACGGCACCTTCCCTCTGCCGCAGGCCGTGCCCACCTACGCCCGGAACGCCACGGTCACCCGCAACATCACCGTCTTCAACGACGACTTCGCCGACACTTCGGTGGGCTTCACCTGGACGGCGCGGCTCGACGCGCCGGACGGCGCGGTCGTCGCGTCCGGAAGCACGACCCTGACCGTCCCGCTCGGCTCGCGGGTCACCCAGCCGGTGTCCTTCACCACCCCGGCCACCGGCAACCGCGTGTACCTGCAGCTGTCGACCACGAAGTCCGGTAGCCCCGTCTTCACCGACGCGGTGGAGTACTTCAACCTCGGCGGAGGCAGCGGGAGCGGACCCGCGCCGGGCACCTACCGCATCGTCAACCGCAACAGCGGCAAGCCGCTCGCTGTCGCGGGCAACTCCACCGCCGACGGTGCCAAGGTGGTCCAGCAGAGCGGCACCGCCACCTGGACCATCGCCACGACCTCCGACGGCTCCTACACCCTCAAGTACGTCCCGAGTGGAAAGATGCTCGACGTCAACGCCGGCAGCAGCACGGCCGGGCTGCAACTGCAGCAGTGGACGGCCAACGGCGGCACCAACCAGATGTGGTATCTGCGGTCCACCGGCAACGGCTACTACACCATCGTCAGCCGCAACAGCGGACTGGTGGCGGACGTCTCCGGTGCGTCGACGAGCGACGGGGCGCAGGTCGTGCAGTGGGCCGCCAACGGCGGGAACAACCAGCAGTGGCAACTGAACCAGAGCTGACCGGACGACCCGGTTGGCACCTGCCGCCGCGGAGTTGACCCGCTACCCCTGGCCGCCCGGCCCTGCGGCCAGGGGTAGCGGCGAGATGCCGACTCCGACCGTCGGCAAGCGACCACCACCGAGCACCTTGTCTCCGCTCCCATCGGTACGGGCCGGCAGACCACCGCAGTGAACGCATCGAACCGCCTCGCTCGCGAACTGGCCGTGCCCCCAGCAGAGCGGTCACCTCTTCGGTGCGACCGGTGAACGACGCCGAGGCGGCAGGCAACCCGGCCATCGCCGGAGTGATCTGCGCGGGCAGATGAAGGACCACGTGCTGGGCCTGGATCACCGTCACCAGGAACAACCTCCTGGTGATCTCATTGTGCGCACCCGGCGTACTGCTGACGGCCCGGCCGAACCCTCAGGCCCGGAGGCGGGGTCTGGCGCAGTGTCCCCGGCCTGCGGCGGCCCGGTACTGAGGGGCCGAAGGTGACCGGGCCGACCGAGCCGGACTGGATCACCGGGCCGCGGAAGTCCCCGCCGCTGATGTCGTTGCGCACCCCGGCCAGGCCGACATCGGAGCTCGGCGAGACAGGGGAAAGCGGCTCAGGGGACCGGGAGGGGGCCACGGGAGCGGCTGCCCCCCGGGGGCCGGCAGGTGGCAGTGGCTGGTTCGGACGGCCGGTGACCACACCGTAGACCGACAAGCACAACCCGGCCAGACCGAGGGAACACCCCGATCACACTGCGAGCTTGTCAGCCTCCTCCAGCCCGACCAACATGAAATACCCCCCAGGCCGGCCACGGCCACAACAGCCACGACCCCACCGGCCCACCTCGCAGCACATGGCGACATACCGTCATCATTCCGCTGCAGATAGATCAACGCGAGCGAACAACCGAATCGTGATCGCATCCACTCCCGGCCCCGGTCCAAGCCGCCACCACCGCAAGATCTTTTCGCTGGTAGCCCAGTGACAGAAGGCCGGTGCTTGGGCCTCGATGAGACCCGCACCGCCCGTCCGCCCGGATGGGCCTCCTGCGGGTCAAAACAAGGTGTCGCGCACGCGCAGCGGCCGGTACCCGGTGGGTCCGAGCTGGGCCAGTTCGCCTTCGATGTCGACCTCGATGGAACCAAAGAAGTTGATGTTAGCGCTGTGCGCCGGGGAGATGTGCGCCAGGACCTCCTCATCGATGCGCCGCCCGGCCGCCCGCATCGACTCCACCGCCAGGCCGTAGTACTCGGTCGTCCAGGCGACCACCGCGTTGGTGACCAGGGTCAGGCACCACGCCTGTTCGCTTTGCTGTTCCAGATGGCGGCCGCGGACGGTGCCCTCGTGGGCGTACAGCAGGTCGCGTTTGAGCGCGTGCAGCGACTCGCCCTTGTTGAGCTGGCGGGAGATCTTGCGCCGGTAGGCGGGGTCGGCCAGGTAGCGGGCGGCGTAGATGGTGCGGCGCAGCGCGCCGTACTCCTTCAGCGCCGCCGCCAGCGCGTTCTGCCGGCTGGATGCCGACAGTTTGCCGACCAGCAGGGACGCCGTGGCGTGGCCGAACTTCAGCGACCCGGCCAGCCTGAGCAGGTCGTCGTAGTGCTCGGCGATCAGGTCGGTGTTCAGCCGCCGGGTCAGCAGCGGGCCGGCGCGGGGGTAGTCTGCCTCGGCCTGTGCCCGTGGCCACGCCCGGTACAGGGTGATCTTTCCCAGGTCGCGGATGCGGGGTGACAGCTGTAATCCCAGCAGGTCGAACAGGGCGAAGTTGACCAGCGTCACCCCGTGGGTGTCGGTCGCGTGCTCGGTGATCGGGATGTCGGTCGCGTTGCCCAAGATCTCGTCCAGCACGTAGTGGGCCTCGCGGTTCGTCGCGACGATGATCTTCGTGCCGTAGGTGGTGTGCTGATCGGTCACATGGGTGTAGGTCGACAGGCCCTCGTGGGCGAAATACCTGCTCAACGCCCTGGCGGTGACCGACTTGCCGCGGGTGGGGAAGCGTTGCCCATCGCTGGAGGACAAGGTGCCGGCGCCGAACACCGCGGTGAGCGGCAGCCGCTGGTGGTAGCCGATGAGCGTCAGGTTGGCCGCGCGCAGGGTCTCCTCCCGCACGTACCACTCGCTGGTCCAGGCCAGCACGTCATAGGAGATCCCGCACGCATCCGCCATCCGGGTCAGCCCCAGGTTGGTGGAATGGCTGATCAGCACCGCGATCAGGTTGCGCCTCAACTCCGGGCTGCGGGCCTGTTTGCCGCCGGCGTGGGTGAAGCAATCCAGGTATCCGGTGCGTTTGTCCAGCTCGATCAGCAGCGACACGATCGGCGCGAACGGCAGCATCTCGGTCAGCTCGGCCTTCAGCGCGATCGCCTCCGCTGGCACATCCTCCGCGGTCAACGGCGAGATCACCAGCTCGCCCTCCGCATCCAGGCGCACCGGGCCATCCCCGGCGGCCAAGACCTCCTCCAGTTCCCCCAGCGCCTCACCCAGCTCCCGCTCGGCCTCGGCCATGGCGCTGGCCGCCTGGACGGGTTTGCCGACCAGCCGGCAGAACTCCGCCCGCTGCAAGGCCCACTGCCGCGGCGTCAGCAGGTAGGCCGCCGGGTCGCCGTACCGGCGCGAGCCCGGCACGAATACATCCCCGCTGCGCAGGCCGTCCCGCAAGGCCAACAAGGTGCACAACTCCCAGTAGTGCCGAAAGTCGCTGGCATTGCCGCCGGTGGCCGCCGTCTCCAGGTAGCCGCGCCACCGCGCGGGCACGAAGCCTTGCGGCGCGCCGGTGGGGACCCGGCGGGCACCGGAGGCGTTGAGTTCACCCAAGATGTCCACCGCTTTCAGCAGCTCCGCCGCGGTGGTGCCGCCGGCGAACCGCACCGTGGCCAGCACGTGCGGGGTGAACTGCCGCAGATACCCATACGAGCCCTTCAAGGCGGCCAGGTGCCCGTGATCGCGCGGCAGCCTGGGGGTGGCCTGCGCCAGCGCCGACCGCAGACGCGGCCACCCGACCCGCTCGCCACGGATCAGCCCGCCGACCTGGTCGTCGGGGATGGCGGGATCGGTGATGATCGCCAGCAGGTCGTCCAGCAGGGACTGCCGGTCCTCGCCCGCTCTGCCACGCTCGGCCAGCGCGTCGCGCATGGTGCGCTCGGCCTTGCTCTCCCGCGCGGAGACGGCCTGGTCGAACAACTGCACGACCTCATCCAGCACGTCGGTAGCCGACTGCGCCAGCACGGTCAGCAAGATCGGGTAGCGGCGCTGCGGATCGCGCCGTTGCAGCGCCTGTGCGGTCAACCGGCGGCCGACCGTGGCCAGGAACCGGCGCCGGCATCGGCGCCCACAGCGCGCAGGAACTCCAGCTTGGCGACCTCGGCCTTCACCGCGGCCGGGGAGGCCTCAACCGGGCCGGTGGACAACCACCGCAACCGGGTCGTCCCGACCTCAGGGTCGGTCACCAGCAGCCCGTCGAGCTGGTCGCACCGCTGCGGGGTGAACTCGTGCACCAGCCGGTCGAAGGTCTCCCGCTGCGCCTCAGCACGGGCGTGCGCGACCCGCTCCACCACGGTCACCGGACCAGGCCGGATCATCCGCGCCGAGATCAGATACTCACACGCCAGCCGGAACAACAGCGTCGGCGAATCGTGCTCCAACGCCCGCGCGAGCAGGAACTCATCCAGTTCCTTCAGCTCCACCGTCGTCGGCAGCCGCCACCCCAGATACCTCGCCACCAGTCGCAGATGCTCGGTTCGGGTCTTCGCCCGCCGGCCGTAGGACCGTAACTCGCCCGGATCGACACCCAGCCGGTTAACCAGCCTGGCCACCGCAACCGGCGGAGCCAACGACACCTTGTCCGGGACGAACCCCAGCCACGGCAACGTGCACAACGCAACCGCCAACCCCAGCCGGTCCGCCCGCCCCCGCCCCCGGCCAGGATCAACGAACGCGACATCAGCCGAGGTCAAGGTGAAGAACCGAAACAACTCCTCCCGGCCGATTTCCGGGAACCCCCGTAGACGCTCCAACTCCTCATCCGCAAACACCCGCGTCGCCACGAACGACCTCCAGCCAGGTCCCAAGACCACCAGCAAAGAAGCCATTCACCCATATCCGCCCGATTTCCGGCGAGTACTACGGCGACCCCTAGAGGACAGAACGTACAATCTGTCCCGTTACCATCCGGGTAGATCAGGGCGGGCCAGGCTCGCGCGAGCCGGCGGCAGAAGCTGGCAAGACCACCCCGGGAGCGTCCGCAGGCAGTCCGGTCGGTGGATGAGACCAGTCACCCACCGCACCGAACAACAGCCGGCCGCCGGCGAACTTCGCGTCGGCAAACCAGATCTCGCCGCCGACGAACATCGTCCCGTCGAACTCGACCTCGCCGTCCGTGAACTTCGCCCGTTCGAACCCGACGCGACTGCCAGAGAACCGCGCCCTGCGGAAACCGATACGGCTGCCGGAGAACTCCGCTGAGCGGAACAAGACCCAGCCGCCGGTGAATTTCGCCCCGTCAAACCCGACAGTGCCACCGGTGAATTTCGCCCCGGCGAAGGAGATGTGGCCGCCGGAGAACTCTGCTTCACGGAACACGGTCTCCCCGTCCGAGAACACCACTTCGTCGAACCGCACGACGCCTCCGGGAAAACGCGTGCGGCCGAAGCTCAGGCCGGTGGTGATGGTGACGCCGGTGAAGTCCAGGTCGGCGCCGTGCCAGGGGATGGGCGCGTCGGCCTTCAGGTGAGTGGTGATCAGGCGCCAGATGGTGGCGCGGACCTCCTCCATGGCCTGCCAGAGGGTATGGGCGTCGAGCTGGTCTGGGGCGGGCTGGGGGGGTTAGGGCATGCGCAGGTAGGCGCACAGCACGTCGATGCACATCTGCCGGCCGTCGGCCCAATCGTCAGCCAGGGCGGCCATGGCGTGCACGCCGGCCAGCCGTACCGCGGGCACCTCATGGCCGAGCTGGCCGGCGGCGGTGGTGAAACGCTCGTGGAACAGCTTGGCCTGCTCGCGGCTTTCCCCCGCCTCGGTGACACGCTGCTTGCGGTAGGCCACCACCAGCGCGACCACGCCACCGATTCCGGCCACCACGGCAAGGGAGAGTTTGACCACCTCCAGTACCTGATCCACCGTCGGCCGGGCGGCGCTCAAATCCAGCGGACCCAGCGCCGACAGTGCCACGGTGATCAGCAGCACCGCCCCGGCGGCGGCCGAGACAAGCGTGAGGGCTAGGGCGAGGCTGACCGGCATCAGCCGTACCGGTCGAGCGGCGCGCTGCTGTCGCCAGCGCGCCGTAGAAGAAACGCGGGCCGCCCTCAACTGACGAAAGACGCGGGTCGGCCTCGGGGGACGGGGCAGCAGAGGCGGCATAAGACCACGATGTCCCACTCCCGGCGAGGGTGCGGACAGAGCGGAGATTCTGTCCCGTTACCAGCCGGTCTCCCCGGCCAATGGCTGTACCGCCGCTCCTCAACCCCCGATCGATCGCGGTCGTGGGTCGGGGTTCACTGGTCAGTTCTGGTCGGTCTCGGCGCACAGGGCGCGGGCCTCGGTCTTGCCCTTGAACTGCTGGGCGGTCCAGCCCTTGCCGTCGGCCATGGGGGCGCTGGCGATCACCATGTCGTACAGGGTGCCGCCCCTGGCGTAGTGGAAGCTGTTGGCGAGGTAGCCGCCGTTGACCACCTGGGTGCCTTCGGGGCAGATGGCCTCGGAGGCATTGCCGTCTTCGCTGACGGGTCCGCGGACCACTTGCGGGGCCTCGGAGGAGGGCACGCACAGCGCGCGGGCCTGGACTTTGCCCTTGAGTAGGCGGGCGACCCAGCCGTTGCCGTCGTTGGTGGGTGCGCTGGAGATCACGGCGTCGTACATGTCGCCGCCGTTGGCGCGGTGCCAGGAGTGGGCGACGTAGCCGCCGCCCATGACCTTGGTGTCGCCCGGGCAGGTGGCCATGGAGTAGCCACCGTCTGCGCTGACCGGGCCGAGAACGACCTGCGGCGGCTGGATCCGGACCGGGGCCTGGGCGTCGGCGGCGGGGACCGCGCCGGCCAGCAACGGGACTAGGACGAGACCGGCCAGGGCGGCCCGGCGCGGGTGGCGGGGGACTAGGGAGGAGCGGGGGGAGGGGAGAGCGGGCATGGGAAACTTGCCTTCCTGCCAGGCGACTCTGTTTGGCACAGTATCGATCACCGATGAGACCGCTACCGATTGCGTCAGTGCGACTGCAGAAGTCCATGTGCTTGCTCGGGTGGCGCGGGGGCCCGAGTTTGATAAGCCTTTGACCAGCGCCGACTCGCTACTTTGAGGACTCACCGCACCCGAGTGGAGGGTCGTACTCGGGTGCCGGGGTGGGTCCGACCGGACCGCCCTGTTGTGATTGCTCACGGCAGGTTCCCGGCCGCACCCACCTCGGCACGCGTGAAGGGTCAGGGAACGATCACGTGGAAGGGTTCGTCGGAGGCGGCTCCGTTTGGTCGCGACCGGGACGGCCTTGGTCGCGTCGATGTCGGAATGGAGCTGGATGCAGTACTGGCCGGTACCGATCTTGCGGACGGCGGTGACGTCCTTGGAGCGCACCACGCCGCCGTCGGCGTTGACGACGGCGGCGGCGCGGGCGTAGGGGGCCTGAGCGCCGCCGATCGCCGCGTAGGCGGTGGCGCCGACGGTGACAGCGCCGATGGTCAGGGCGGAGGTCAGGGCGATGGTGGCGAGTTCGGCGCGCATACCTGCTCCTTGGGTAAGGGGACGACGGTCGTGGTTGATCGCTCACTTCCAACCGCCATCACGCACCGTAGCTATAGGACAACTTTAAGTAACTGCCCGTGAAGGTGAGGTCGCTCTTACCCGCCCGGCAACTACCAGGCGCAGGACGCCGCACATGAGCCGTGCGGCTGGCGTCGGCGTTCGGGGAGGTGACGGTTACCTGGCTCGCCATCGTCATTTGGCAATGCGCGATGTGATCCCCTGGGGATCGGGAGGGGGTCTAGGTCTAGAGGCGGAGGATCTAGACCTAGAGGGCGTAGAGGCGCTGTGGGCTCGGCTCTAGCGGTCTAAGGGGGGCGAGCGCCGAAGAGCGTTTCAGGCCGATTCTGGGGCTCGCCGAGACGGGGGTGCTAGGCGCTAGTTGCCTGGCCGGACGCGCGATCGGGTGCTAGCGGGGGTGCTAGGTCTAGCAGGGCCGGCCGCTAGAGGTCGGCCGGGTGCTAGAGGGGCTGAGTCTTTCGGCAATGTGCTCCAAGGGCGTGAGCGGCGGCCTCGCTAGGGTCGGCGGGAGCGCGCCCGGCGGCGCCGGCCGGGACCGGCCGAAGAGCCGCATGCCCGGTCGGCTGGCCGCAAGGGCGCGCGGCGGCCGCGACGGCGGCCAGCCGCCGTCCCTTGATGACCTACAAGCACGTTTCGGCAATCCGCCGTTCGATCGAAACTTGGGTTTCCAGTCGGCGCCCGCTCAGTCCTCTTCGTCGTCCTCTTGCTCGCGTCGATCTGCTTGTGACTGGGCCTCCCTGTCAAGGGCATCACGGGCGCTCGCGCTGTCGGGGTCCCTCGCCACCGCGGACTGAACCCGGGCGGCGGCTTCCTTGTCCCAAGGCGTGTGTCTGGCCAT
This sequence comes from Sphaerisporangium sp. NPDC004334, assembly GCF_053602655.1. Taxonomy (NCBI): domain Bacteria; kingdom Bacillati; phylum Actinomycetota; class Actinomycetes; order Streptosporangiales; family Streptosporangiaceae; genus Sphaerisporangium; species Sphaerisporangium sp. NPDC004334. The sequence goes on along the minus strand of NZ_JBSGDZ010000018.1, from coordinate 103,144 downwards.
GTCGTAGGCGTACCCAAAGCCGGCCTGGATCGCTGATCAGTGCGTTCCAGGCGGCCGTAGGCCGCCCTTGAAGTAGTACAGATATTTCTCAAGTTGGCCGCACGCGCTGGCCCGCTTCCGAGTCTCCCGGCCCCCACGCGGCGGGAGGCGAAGAGGACAAGGTCCCCCGGATCGCGCGAGATCGACCCCCCTGCGCTCTTTGGTCGTGACGACTCCTGGCGGGGTGGCGTGGGCACCCTGGCCGGAAGGACATCCCCATGACCAAGAACAGCGCCCGTAAGAAGGCCGTCCGCGCCCGCCAGGCCGCGATGGGCGAGGCGTACAACGCCGCTCGCCGCCAGCTGGAGCACGACGCGCCCGCCGCCTCGTTCGCCGAGAGCCTGACCCGGTATCCCTGGGTCTCCTCCTGGGACGGCGATCTTGTACCTAGTGACAGCTTCGTTAACGACAGGCCAACTCGGCGAGCTCCTGGGGCGTCCGCACGTAGGTGATCAACTGGCCGGGTTGGTCATCCGAAGGCTGGGTTGTAAGACCACATCTTTTGCAGACCAACGGGGGTTGCGAAGAGTTGAATTACTGCGCTGGAAGGATATCGTGATAGGCATTCCTTGAGTTATTTATAAGGAAGAACCTGTCCTGACTCAGGCGCGCTACAACCTGGATCCCAGCGATCTCCTCGGTGATGGCAGGCCAGCCGGAAGGGAGTTCGGGGAAAGCACGCAGTGCCTTCATTGGGATTCTTCGCGTGCTGGATTCGCTAGGGGCCAGTACCGTGTCGGGCAGATCATACGGGCCCGGTCCATTGACAGGACTCGCGTAAACCCTCCCTCCGACGACCCTCTCCCCGATGTAGATTTGTGGGTTATCGAAGTAGATTTTAGGCCATGGCCCGTATCCTGCAGGTGCGGTGTTACGAACGGTTACCATGAGATCGAATTTTTCGTCCACATTGACGACTTCACCCTCCCTTGCTTCAACTCTGTAAGTGATTGTCAGATACTCGCGTAGTTCGTACCACAGATTGGCCGTCATCGCCGACTGACTCCCTTTCTCCGTGGGGGTTGAGCTGATCCCTGATGTGTGACAGATCCATCCATCCCCTCCATGAGCACCTTTAATCGGCGACGGTTCAGGGCAGCTCTTTACGGTATTGGGCGGTTCCATTGACACTCCCCTTGAATTCGGGAAGGGTGTGACGATGGATTTGGTAATCGTCGTTATGATGGCGTATTCACTGTGTCATGCCTGAGCTGCATCACTGCTGTTCACCTCAAGGAGCAGCATTTTTAAAGTAGTTGCAGCAAGGTTGCCAAAGGTTGCAGATGGAGCGACTCGGTCGTACCCGGACGTCTGTAGGGAGGAGTTGATCAGGTTCTTCACGGAAGACACCTCGCCTGACCAGCGAAGATATTGCCGTTTGTGGCTGGTGACGCGTTTCTTAACGGCACCCCATGTACCCCGAGGCCGGACAAGTCACATACCGTACAGAATTCACCTTCTGTACGGTATGTGACTTGTTGGGGTGGAAGGGAGGATGGAGGGCCGGGTGGCGCCGGCCGCCGCTGGACCGCCGCCCGGGTCGCCCGCGCGCCCAAACGGCGTACCGCAGCCCGCGCGGGACATGCCGCGGCGGGCGGCCTCGTGGCCCATCACCCCTCAAGATCGTTTCACTGATGATCGTCTCGCCGGTGCGCCCGATCGTCGCGTCGCGTGAACACCCGCCACGCGCGGCGATGCGCCAGCGCCGCCGGGCGGCCACCCGCCGTACATGCGGCGCGCGATACCTGCGGCACGCGGCGGCCGGACCATGCGTGAGCCCTGGCCAGGCGGCGCGTGCGGCGGCCGTCACGGGAACACCGGCACGGAACACCGTGAACACGCCGCCGGAGAACCCTCTCGGCGGCGCCTCATCACTATTTGATGCATAATCGCACTTATGCATCACTTCGCGGGAACGCCTCTTCCGCGCTCTCCCGCCGCGGCCCCCTGGCATCGGCGGTCCCCGGCGTCACCTCGGCGCACGCGACGACGTCGCAGGTCACCGGCCCCTCACGCGCCGATGAACGCCCGCCGGCCCGGCGGGCGCCGGTTCCCAGCGGCCGGTCCGGCGTGTCGGCGGGCCACTTGTGCGGGTTTGATGCATAATCGCAGCCACGTGCGCCGCGTCCGAGGAGGTCGCCGCTTTCCGGAGGGTGAAGGCCGTGGATGACCGCGATCCGCTGGTGCTGATGCGCCTGCCCGAGGCCGCGGCGGAGTTCCTCTCCTCGCTGCGCACCAAGAAGCTCTCCCCGCACACGATCGCCGGGTACGAGCGCGATCTGCGGTCGGTGGCCGCCGCGGCGGCGGAGCTGGCCGGTGTGCCGGTTGCCGATCTGGAGGTGCGCCGCCTGAGCGGCCGCCTGGTGCGGGGCGCGTTCGCGGAGTTCGCCGGTCCGCGTTCGGCGGCGAGCGTCAACCGCGCGTGGAGCGCGTGGAACCAGTTTCTGACGTTCTGCGTCGCCGAGGGGATGCTGGAGGGCAATCCGATGGCGGCGGTCCCCCGTCCCAAGCAGCCGGCCAAGGCGCCAAAGCCGTTGCTGGGCGATGGGACGGCGTCGCAGACGCTGCTGGAGCGGGTGGCGGCCGGGGCGCGCAAGGCCCGCGATCCGTGGGTGGAGCGCGACCTGGTGGTGCTGGCGCTGGCGCTGGTGACCGGGATGCGTTCGGCGGAGTTGCTGGGGCTGACGCTGGGGTCGGTGGGCGGGTCCGCGGGTGATCGCCGGATCCAGGTGGTGGGCAAGGGCGGCAAGACCCGGTCGCTGCCGATCGAGCCGCCGATCGAGCGGCTGATCGAGGAGTATCTGGCGAGCCGGTCGCGGCGGTTCGGGGCGGCGGCGCTCCCCCGGTCGGCGGCGTTGCTGGTCGACACCAGGAACGAGCCGTTGCGGCGCGGTGGGCTGCAGTACCTGGTGCGTCAGTGTTACCGGTACGCCGGTGTTCATGATCGGGTGCAGCGGGGGACGCTGGTGCACGCGCTGCGGCACGAGTTCGCTACCCGGCTGGCCGAGCGGGGTGCTTCGGCGCACGAGTTGATGGAGTTGCTGGGCCATTCGTCGATCGTGACCGGGCAGGCGTATGTGGCATCGACGGCGCGGGAGGTGCGGGCGGCGGCGCGGGGCAATCCGGCGTACGGGGTGCTGGACCGGCTGCGGCCGGATCCGGGGCCGCAGGACGCCGGCCCGCGGCCCGGGGCCGGGCGGGGTTAGACGGGGTGCGGTCGCGGGGTGGTGGTGAAGTGGTCGGCGGCGATGTCGGCGAACTCCTGCACCAGGGGTGATCGGCGGGTGCGGCTCCAGGCCAGGCACACCTGGTTGGGCGGGATGTCATCGACGGGCACGTGGGTGATGTCGGGGCGGGTGTAGTAGGCGGCGACCGACAGCGGCAGCACGATGACGCCGTGGCAGGCGGCGAGGTGTTCGAGTTTCTCCTCCACGCTGTGGAACACCGGCCGTGGCGTCGCGGGGTGGCCGGTGAGGCGGCCGGGCAGGTCGCGCCATTCGGGGACGGCGTCGGGGTTTTGGAGCATGGGTTCGCCGGCGAGGTCGGCCACCTTGATCGTGGTCTTGCCCGCCAGGCGGTGTTCGGTGGAGACGACGGCGACGCGTGGCTCGGTGTAGAGGGGCAGCAGGCGCAGGCCGCGTTGTTCGACGGGCATGCGCACGAGGCCGGCGTCGGCTCGGCCGTCGTGGAGGACGTCGGTCTGGTCGTCCCAGGTGGTGCGCATCAGGTTGACGGTCAGGCCGGGGTGGCGGGCGGTGAGGGTGCGCACGGTGGCGGTCACGGTGGTGCCGGGCATGAAGGCGATGGTGAAGGCGGGGGCGCCGTGGGCGGCGCGGGTGAGGCGGCGGGTCAGCGCGGTGGCCGAGGCCAGCAGGGGGCGGGCTTCTTCCAGGAGCACCTGGCCGGTGGGGGTGAGTTCGGTGGATCGCCGGTTCCTGGTGAACAGGGTGGTGCCGAGGTCTTGCTCGAGGGCGCGGATCTGCCGGGACAGGACGGGCTGGGTGATGTAGAGGCGTTCGGCGGCGCGTCCGAAGTGCAGTTCTTCGGCCACGGCGACGAAGTAGCGCAGTTTGCGCAGGTCGATGTCCATCGCACCCTCCTGGCCGGGGGCCGGCGTGGTCTGCCGGCGATGTCGCGGGAGTGTCTTCGGGTCAGATGAGCCCGAGGCGTTCCCTGTGGGCGACGATGCGCCGATCTATGCGGCGCACCACGTCGTCGGTGAGCCGGTGTCCTCAGCGTAGGCCGGGCCGGGTGGTGCGGGCTGCGCGCGGTCCTGCCTGTCCCCCGGGTCTCCCTCTCTGGTCCTGCCTGTCCTGTGGTCCCCTTCTCCCCTGGTCCGCGACTTGGCCGGGGTGGGCGGGTGACCGTGGTGGGGTGATGCCCGGTGGGCATCACCGGTGCTGGAGAAGGTGTTGGACGTCCAGTTGGTCCCAGGGCGATGGTGGATCGCGGCGGGGGTTCCCGCCGCGGTTGGAAGGGATCTGGGAACGATGAAGGTGTTCATCACCGGTGGGTCGGGCTACATCGGCCGGGTCACGATCGCGGCGCTGCGGCGGCGTGGCGTGCGGGTGGCGGCGCTGGCGCGCGGCGAGCGTTCGGCGTCGGTCGTCGCGGAGTTGGGGGCGCGGCCGGTGCGGGGCGCTCTCGGCGACCTTGAGGTACTGCGCGAGGCGGCGGCCGAGGCGGACGGGGTGATCCATCTGGGGGCGGACTACGCCGGGGACACCGCGCGGGTGGATCTGGCGGCGGCCGAGGCGCTTCTGGACGGCGCCGGGGGGCGGCCGTATGTGCACACCGGCGGAGTGTGGGTGTACGGGGACACCGATGGGGTGGTCGGTGAGGAGGCGCCGCTGCGTCCGCCGGCGATCACGGCGTGGCGGCTGGAGAACGAGAAGCGGGTGCTGGCCAGGGCGCGGTGCGGGGGGCGTCCGGTGGTGGTGATGCCGGGTCTGGTGTACGGCCGGGGTGGCGGGCTGGCGCATGGGTTCTTCGTGGAGCCGGGGCTCGCGGCGGGTGCGGTGCCGTGCATCGGGGACGGGGCCAATCATTGGGCGCTGGTGCATGTGGACGACGTCGCCGAGCTGTACGTGCTGGCGCTCGGTGCGCCGGCGGGTGCGGTGTACGCGGGGGTGAGCGGCCAGAACGTGCCGTTGGCGGAGGTCACGCGGGCGTTGAGCCGCGGGGCGGGGCTCGGGGGGCGGACGGAGTCGATCAGTTTGGCGGGGGCGGTGGAGCGGATGGGGCCGATCGCCGAGGCGTTCGCGCTGGACCAGCGGATGACCGGGGCCAGGGCGCGGCGGGAGCTTGGGTGGAGGCCCACGCGGGTCGACGCGCTGGCCGAGCTGTCCGGGCCGCGCGTTCCGGGGGCGCGGTGACGAGGCGTGCCCGGGGGCCGGGTGGCCGCCGTCCCCGATGACGGCGGCGGGCGGGTCGGCGCGTGAGCGGCGGGGCCCGTCAGGGGATGACGGCGGTGGCGGTGATCTCGACGAGCTGGCCGGTGTAGCCGAGGAAGGAGACGCCGAGCAGTGTGGAGGTGTGCGGGCCGTCGGACAGTTCGCTGGCGCGCACGACCTCCCATACCTCCGGCAGGTCCTGGTGGCGGGTGGTGGCGACGTAGACGGTGCTGGCGATGACGTGCCGCAGGCCGGTGCCGACGTCGTGCAGGGCGGTGGCGAGGTTGGCCAGGACCTGGCGGGTCTGGGCGGCGGGGTCGCCCTCGCCGACCAGGGCGCCGGTGGCGTCCAGGGGGACGGCTCCGGCCATGAAGGCGAGCCTCTCCCCCGCTTCGACGACGGCGGCGTGGGCGTATCCGGGCGGCGGGAGCAGGCCGGTGGTGATGGTGCGGCGTGCCATGGCGGGGCTCCTTGCCTGGGGTGGATGTGGTGATCGCGGTCATCATGGCGGGGGCGCCGGCCGGCTGTCATGTGGTTTTGCGGCCGGCCGGCCGGTCGTGCGGCGCGGCGCGGTGCGCTGCGAGCGGTGCCGTGTCAGGGGCGTGGTGTCAGCGGATGCGCGAGCGCGGGTGCGTCCGTACTATCGCGCGGCGCTCGCTGTGTGCTGTGGGGCGCCGGCAAGGGGGGCGTGGACGTCGTCGACGGCCGGCTCTGGTTCGTCTCTGGCGGCGAAGCCCGCGTGGGTGGAAGATCGGGCCGGTGGTCGATGGTGTGATCGCGTTCGGCGAGCGCAGGCGAGCGCAATTGTCGGTGGGGGCCGGTACGGTGCCCGTGGTTGCCCTCCGGAAGGACTGATCGATGCGGCCTGTGAAGCTCAAGCGCCTCACCGTGGAGGAGTGCGTCGACCGCTATGTGGAGCTGGTGCGCGCCAAGACGGTCACCGGGGCGCTGTCCCCGGCGACGGCCGAGGTGTACGGCCGTGACGTGGCCACCTTCGCCGAGCTGGCGGGGGCCGGGCGCGTGCTGGACGATCTGACCGGTGAGGATGTCGACGCGGTGCTGCTGGCGTTCGCGCGCAAGCCCGACGGGCGGCGCTCCTCCCCCGCCGGCGCGGCGCAGAGTCCCTCTTCGCAGTCGCGGTTCCGCCGGTCGGTGTCGGCGTTCTTCAAGCACGCGACCCTGTCGGGCTGGGTGCAGGTCGATCCGATGACCACGGCCACCGTCACGGCCAAGGAACGCGGCGGGCTGCGCGCCGAGCGCCGGGCGCTGACCCGTGAGCAGGCGCAGGGGCTGGTGGGCGCGGCGCGTGAGCAGGCGGTGGCCGAGCCGCGGGGCGGGCGGCGTGACCAGCGCACCGAGGTGCGTGACGCGTTGATCGTGCTGTTGCTGTCGACGCTGGGCCCGCGGGTGTCTGAGCTGGTGCGTGCCAACGTCGAGGATTTCTACACCAATGACGGGGTGCGTTACTGGCGCATCTTCGGCAAGGGCGGCAAGACGCGTGATGTGCCGTTGCCGGGCGATGTCGCCGAGGTGCTGGAGGTCTACCTGGCGGCCGCCCGGCCGGCCACGGCCGAGAAGGCGTTGCTGCTGTCGTGGCGGGGGCGGCGGCTGGCGCGGGGTGATGTGCAGGCGGTCATCGACCGGGTGCAGCGGCGGGTCGACCCGGCGCAGCGGCGTTCGGTGACCCCGCACGGGCTGCGGCACACGACCGCGACGCATCTGCTGGCCGACGCGGTGGACATGGACGCGGTGCGCCGGGTGCTGGGGCACAGCGACCTGGCGACGCTGGGCCGCTACCGTGACGAGCTGCCCGGGGAGCTGGAGGTGGCGATGCGGGCGCATCCGCTGCTGCGGGGGCGTGCGGCGGGCGGCTGACCGCGTTGGTCACCCGCCGTCCTCGGGGGCGGGCGCGGGCCCGTACGATCGGGCTGTGCAAAAGCGTGAATTGGGAAGAACGGGCAGGCAGGTCGGGGTCGTGGGCCTGGGGGCGTGGCAGCTGGGCGCCGACTGGGGTGAGGTGGGCGAGGACGACGCGCTGGCGACGCTGCACGCCGCCGTCGAGGCGGGGGTGACGTTCATCGACACGGCCGACGTGTACGGTGACGGGCGCAGCGAGCAGATCGTCGGCCGGTTGCTCAAGGAGCGGCCGGGTCTGACGGTGGCCACCAAGATGGGCCGCCGGGTGGCGCAGGTGCCCTCGGCGTACACGCTGGACAATTTCCGGGCCTGGAACGACCGGTCGCGGCAGAACCTCGGCGTCGACACCATCGACCTGGTGCAGCTGCACTGCCCGCCGACCCCGGTCTTCAGCGATCAGGCGGTGTACGACGCGCTGGACACCCTGGTGCAGGAGGGCAGGATCGCCGCCTACGGGGTGAGCGTGGAGACCTGCCAGGAGGCGCTGACCGCGATCGCGCGGCCGGGTGTGGCCAGCGTGCAGATCATCTTCAACGCCTTCCGGCTCAAGCCGCTGGAGCAGGTGCTTCCGGCGGCGGCCGAGGCCGGGGTGGGCATCATCGCGCGGGTGCCGCTGGCCAGCGGCCTGCTGTCGGGCCGCTACGACGAGCACACCAGTTTCGGCCCTGACGACCACCGGGCCTTCAACCGGCACGGGGAGTCCTTCGACGTCGGGGAGACCTTCTCGGGCGTGGACTACGCCACGGGTCTGGCGGCGGTGGAGCGGCTCAAGCCGCTGGTCCCGGAGGGGATGACGACGGCCCAGTTCGCGCTGCGCTGGATCATCGACCACCCGGCGGTCAGCGTGGTGATCCCCGGCGCCCGCAACGAGCGGCAGGCCGCGGCCAACGCCGCCGCCGCGCGGCTCGCGCCGCTGTCGGAGCAGACCCATGCGGCTGTGGCGTCGGTGTACGACGAGTTGATCCGCCCGCTGGTCCACCACCGCTGGTGATCCCCCGGGGTCCGGCCCGTCGGGGACGGACCCGGTCACGTCCGTATGCTGATCCGCTTGAGCGCGGGCTGCGGACCTGTCGCGCCGATCAGTGACCTGGTTCCCGGCCGAGGAAGCAGGTCAGGAGTCGCCTGAAGTCGTGCGGGTGCTCGAGCGCCGGCACGTGCCCGCATCGGCCGAGGACGTGCAGACGGACATCGGCCAGGTGTTCGAGCAGGGGCAGGGCTGCCGTCCTGAGCGGGGTGACCCGGTCCTGGGCGCCGTGGACGAGCAGCACGGGCGCGCGGATCCCTGCCAGCGTTCGCGCCGAGAGGGTGAGCTCGTCGGCCCAGCGTGCCCTGGGTGGAGGGAACAACGACGCGAATGCGGCCGCCCCCGCTCGCATGGCGGCCGCACGGGCGGCGACGGCCGGCTCGGTGACGAGCGCTTGGTCCAGGACGAGGCGACTCAACATGTCTCGTGCCCCGAGCGGGCCGGCGGGGGCGGCCCAGATCGCGTCGAGCTCGGCGGACAGCGGCGCCCCGGGGGCACCCATCGTCGAGACCGCCACGACACGGGTGACCTGCTCTGGACGCGCGGCCGCCAACGCCAGCGCCACGGCACCGCCCATGGAGTGGCCCACCACGGCGTAGTGCTCGGCGCCGAGAGCGTCCATCAGGCCTGCGGCCTGCTCCGTCCACAGCCGGAGCCCGCCCCTGGAGCCCGCGGGGATCGGTGTGCGGCCGAATCCCGCCTGGTCAGGAGCCACCAGGTGCCAGGACGTGCCCAGCGCCTGTGCCGTCGCCGCCCAGGCGCCGGATCCGGTCGTACCGGGTCCGGAGCCGTGCAGCATCAGCACCGCGGGCCCGGTGCCGCTCTGAAGGACGTGGACGGGGGAGCCGTCGACGGTGACGGTCCGAAGTGCCGTCACCGCGACAGGTCCGGTGTGCTCATGCCGATGCGGAGTTGATGGACTTGGAGAAGACCTCCATCATCGCCCTGCCGAACTGCGGCATGTCGGGCCACCCCCGGCAGGAGACGAGGTTGCCGTCCACGACGTCGGGAGCGTCGATGACCGTCGCGCCCGCGTTCTCCATGTCACCGGTGATGGGGGGAAAGCACGCCGTCTTTCGACCCTTCAGCAGCCCGTACACGGCCGGCACCTGCGCGCCGTGGCACACCAGCGCGATGGGGAGGTTGCGCGCGAAGAAGTGCTCGGTGATGCGCCTGACGTCGGCGTCGACGCGGATCCACTCGGGGGCGCGTCCCCCGGGGATGATGAGGGCGTCATAGCGCTCGACGTCGACCTCGGCCCAGGGCACGTCGACCGGCAGCTTCCGGCCGTTCTTCTCCACGTAGGCGTCGGAGTTGGGGTCGAACTCGTGGATGACCAGCTGCACGTCACGCATCGTCCGTGACGAGACGTCGACGTCCCAGCCGCCCTCCTGCACGCGATAGTAGGGATACATGGTGTCGAGCTCCTCGGCGGCGTCGCCGGTCAGGAGCAGCGCTCTGGGCACCTGCTTCTCCTCACATCTGGGGGCGGGTGAGGTGGATCCAATCCGATCCAATCCGATCCGATTGGGTTAGCATTCCTCGGCCCAGGCCGCCCGTCAAGCCTCCACCGCCATTGCGTCCGCGTCCTTGGCCTCGTCGAACAATCGCCGGAACCGCTCGCCGGACAGCAGGATGTGCCGGCGCATGGCGTAGGCGGCGGCGTCGGGGTCACGCGCGGCGATCGCGGCCAGGACCTCTTCGTGCTCGGCCATGGCCAGGTGAGTGACCTGGGTGTCGTGGAGAAGCCGGAACAGGTGCACGTGCGCGTGCAGGCGTGCGAGCGCTTCGCGGATGACCTGGTTCTCCGCGCTCAGGGCGACGAGGTCGTGGAAAGCGGCGTCGCGCAGCCCGAAGGCGCCATAGGCCATGGGCCCGTCGCCCCCCTCCAGCTCCGCCATCTCCTCCAGCATTCGCCGCAGACCGGCCACCTGCCCCGAGGATGCGCGTTCGGCGGATCTGCGCGCAGCCGCCGGCTCCAGCAGCAGGCGGACCTCGAGCATGTCCTCGAATCGGTGACGGGTGATCTGGGGGGGAATGCGATAGCCGGCATGGGGCACACGCACGACCAGGCCCTCGGCCTCCATGCGGTTCAGAGCGTCTCGGATCGGCGTCTGCGAGACCCCCAGCTCTCGCGCCAGGACGTCGATCGTGACGCGGGAGCCGGGCTCGATCCGTAGCGACATGAGCTGTCCGAGCAGCGTGTCGTACACCTCGTCGGCAAGCCGGCCGCGAGATCTTCCCGGCGGCTTCGCGCCCGTCATGGCCCCACGGCGCCGCGCGATCATCGCTTCGTCGTCCATCGTGACGTGAGGTCCTTTCCTGCGTCTTCGGGGGACCTGTTGACATCGGTCGCAACGCTGCGGGATGCTGCCCCCACTCGGATCGTATAGGAAACGTGACGGATGCCGGCCATCCTTCACCCATCGGGGAACCGCCCGCCATCGCTCCGCTTCGATCAGTTGGAGCTCCCATGAGCATGCTCGACGTCCTACTCGGTTCGCCACCGGGCCGCACGAGGACCGAAGGACCTCTCGGCTGCTCGAAGCCCCATCACCTCGCGGCGTACTCGTGACGCCGGTCCGCGGGTCGGCCCGCGACAGCCGGCGACACGCCTGAACATCCCGGCAACCGCTCGGCGAAGCACGCAGCAAGCCTCCAGACACCCCCCAGAAAGCAGGCAAGAAGGTGCGGTATCCACAGCGAATAGGACGACTGTCCATTCCCGGTCGAAAGGTGCAGCTGGCGACGGCGGCCATGTTGCTGGCCACGACCATGGCGGCCTGCGGCGGCCAGGACGACGGCGCGAAGGCGAGCGCCCCCAAGGCGCCGGCGACCATCCCCGAGCTCACCAAGGACCCGCTGACCCTCAGCTTCATCTGGTTCGACTGGCCCCCCGCCCACGCGCTGGAAGCCTTCGCGAACGCCGAGTACAAGAAGGATCGGCCGAATGTGACCGTCAAGGTCAACACCGTGCCGAACGCGAACTGGCACGACGCGATGTTCACCCAGTTCGCGGCGCACAAGACCGACTTCGACATCCCGATCCTGGACTCGCAGCACATCGGCGAGGCCGTGACGAACGGCAACATCCTCGACATCACCGACTTCGTCAAGAAGAACATCGACGTCAACGCCTACAACCCGTACCTGCTGGCGGCCTACGGCCAGTTCCCCCAGGCGGAGACCGGCAAGCGCGACGAGAACGCCAGCATGTACGGACTGCCGCTGCTCGGCGACACCTGGACGATGATCTACCGCAAGGACCTGATCGGCGACAAGCCGCCGCAGACCTGGGACGAGATGATCTCAGCCGCCCAGAAGTGCCAGACGGAGAACCCCGGCGTCAGCGGGCTGGCCTTCCACCAGGCCAACGGCTCCGACGCCGCGGCCGTGACCTACAACACGGTCAACGGCGTCTACGGCGGCAACCTCTGGGACCCCAAGACGCGCAAGATCGACGGCGTCCTCAACGACCCCGCGGGTCAGGAGGCGATGGACGTCCTGGTCAACAAGATGAAGCCGCTGACCGCCAAGGGCTCGGGCAACTGGTTCATCGACGAGGTGAACGCGGCGGTCGCCCAGGGGAAGGCGTGCATCGCGTTCAACTGGATCGCCGCGAGCGGCGGCCTGCTCGACCCCAAGCAGTCGACGCTCGGCACCACGCGGGAGCAGATCCTCGACAAGCTGGGTTTCGCCACCCTGCCGACCCAGAAGACCAACCTGGTGCCTCTCGGCGGCATGGGGATGCACGTGTCGGCCTACTCCCCCGAGGCGAACCAGGCCGAGGCCCTGAACTTCATGAAGTGGTTCGAGCAGGCCGACATCCAGAAGAAGTGGGCCGCGGCCGGTGGCGTGCCGTCGCGTACCGACGCCCTGGCGTCGCCCGAGTTCCTCAACGCCGGGCCGTTCAACAAGGTGTACGCCGACTCGGTGCCGCGGATGCGGGACATGTGGAATGTCCCGGAGTACGCGCGCCTGGTCGACATTGAGAACACCAACGTGAACGCGGCTCTCAACGGCGCGAAGAAGCCGAAGGACGCGCTCGACGACATCGCCAAGGGGCAGCAGGGCGTGCTCGACTCCGGCAAGGGCAAGGGCGGCGGCGGACTGTGAGTGACCCCGCCCCTCTGACGACCGACCGCCCCGGGCAGGTGGCGTCCGCGACGCCGCCTGCACCGGGCCGGTCCCGCCGGTTGAGCGACCGCGGGCTCGCCGTGGCCTTCATCTCCCCCGCGCTGCTGCTGTTGCTGGCGATGTCGGTGTTCCCGTTGCTGTGGGCGTTGTACCTGTCGTTCACCGACTACTCGGCCACCCGCGGGGGGCCGGCCCATTTCATCTGGTTCGAGAACTACACCGCCGTCCTGGCTTCGGCGCAGGTGCACCTGAGGGCCCTGACGACGTTGATCTACGTGGTCGGCGCGGTCGCCCTGCAGACGGTGCTCGGTTTCGCCATCGCCTACCTGATCTCACGGCGCACGCACGGGCGAGGAGTGCTGACCACTCTGTTCCTGGTTCCGATGATGCTGTCGCCGGTCGTGGTCGGGCTGTTCTGGCGGTTCATGCTCGACGCGCAGTTCGGCGTGGTCAACAGCATGCTCGGCTCGCTCGGCCTGGGGCAGGTGGAGTGGCTCACCCGGCAGCGGACGGCACTGATCTCCCTGATCGTGGTCGACACCTGGCAATGGACGCCGTTCATCATGCTCATCGCACTCGCCGGCCTCACCGCGGTTCCCAAGTACCTGTACGAGGCCGCCTCGATCGACCGGGCGTCGGAGTGGTTCCGGTTCCGCACCATCACCCTTCCGCTGGTGTGGCCGCTGCTCCTCATCGCCGTGTTGTTCAGGGCCATCGAGGCCTTCCGGCTGTTCGACCTCGTCTACATCCTCACCAGCGGAGGCCCGGGGGTCTCCACCGAGACGTTGTCGTTCCACGTCTACAAGGTCGCGTTCCTGGGCTTCAACACCGGAACCGCCTCGGCGTACGGGATCCTCATGGTCCTGGTCGTGATCGTCCTCACGCAGCTCTACCTGCGCTACTTGAACAAGCTCAAGGAGGACTGATGGCCGTCTCCGTCGACGAGGCCGTGTCCACAGGTCCTGCCCGGGATCACACGCCCCCCGCGCGCCGCTTCGGCGGCCGGGGCCGCGCCGTGCTGGAGGTCGCGCTGCTGGCCGTGCTGGCCGTCGTGATGCTCTTCCCGGTGCTGTGGATGATCGAGACCTCCATCAAGGAGAACCGGGACGTCTACGCCATCCCGGCCAAGTTCTTCGACTTCAAGGTCACTCTGGACCATTTCAAGGACGTGTTCGTCGCCTCCGGCGGCGGTCGCTCGCCCTTGTCGGTCTCCTTCCTCAACTCCGTCGTGGTCGCCGGGGTCTCCACGGCGCTGGCCACCGTGCTGGGGGTCCCGGCGGCCTGGGCCTACTCACGCTTCGCCGTGAAGGCCAAGAAGGACCAGCTGTTCTTCATCCTGTCCACCCGCTTCATGCCACCCGTGGTGGTCGTGATCCCGATCTTCCTCATGTACCGCCAAGCCGGGCTCATCAACACCCAGCTCGGCCTGATCCTCATCTACGCCGCGTTCAACGTCCCCTTCACGATCTGGATGATGAAGGGGTTCGTCGACGAGGTGCCCGCAGAGTACGAGGATGCCGCCATGCTCGACGGCTACACCCGCCTGCAGGCGTTCCGGCGATTCACCCTTCCCCTGCTCCTGCCCGGCATCGCCGCGACGGCGGTGTTCGCCCTCATCTTCTCGTGGAACGAGTTCGTGTTCGCCATCTTCCTCACCTCCAGCGACAACGTGCGCACGGCCCCACCCGCCATCGCCGGCCTCATCGGTGGCACCACCGTGGACTGGGGTCTGGTGGCCGCCGCCTCCGTGGTGTTCGCCCTGCCGGTGCTCGTCTTCGCCTACCTGGTGCGCAAGCACCTGGTCGCCGGTGTGACCCTCGGGGCGGTGCGACGCTGATGGCGGGCATCGAGGTGACCGCCCTGCACAAGCGCTACCCGGACGGGACGGTCGCGGTCGAGCACGTGGACCTGTCCATCGGCGACGGCGAGCTGTTCGTGATGCTCGGCCCTTCGGGGTGCGGCAAGACGACCACGCTGCGGGCCATAGCCGGCCTGGAGAGGCAGACGACGGGCGACATCCGCATCGGCGACACGCTGGTCAACGACCTGCCGCCCGCCGAGCGCGACATCGCCATGGTGTTCCAGTTCTACGCTCTCTACCCGCATCTGCGAACCCGCGACAACCTGGCGTTCCCCCTGCGGGCCGAGGGACTGCCCAAGGCGGAGGTGCGCGAACGGGTCGACGAGGCCGCCCGGCTGATGCGGCTCGGTCCGCTCCTGGACCGGCGGCCGCGCCGGCTGTCCGGCGGGGAGCAGCAGCGCGTCGCGCTCGCCCGCGCCCTGGTGCGACGACCGCGCGCATTCCTCATGGACGAACCTCTCACCAATCTGGACGCGGAGCTGAGGGCGGACATGCGCACGGAGATCAAGCACCTGCAGGGCGAACTGGGGACGACGATGGTCTACGTCACCCACGACCAGGTCGAGGCGATGTCGCTCGGTCACAGAATCGCCATCCTCAACAAGGGCCGCGTCGAGCAGATCGGCACGCCGCTGGAGGTCTACGACCGCCCGGCGAGTCTCTTCTGCGCCGCTTTCATCGGCTCCCCGCCGATGAACCTGATCGAGGTGGAGGTGGCCGACGGAAAGCTGCGCGCCAAGGGCGGACTGGATCTCACGCCACCGCCAGGCCTGCCGCGCGACCGTAGCCTGGTCGCGGGCGTCCGGCCGGAGGCGCTGGAAGTCACAGAACCAGGAGCGGAACGTTCGGTCCCGGCCCGCGTGGTCTCGGCGGAGTGGCTGGGCGACGAGATCATCTACGTGGTCGACCACGGCGGCCAGCGCGACGTACGGGTCCGGATGCCACCGACCCTCCGTTTCGCCGCGGACGCATCGGTCGGGCTGCGGCACACCGGCGCGACCCCGGCGGTCTACGACGTGAGCACGGAAGAGCTGGTGGCCTGATGGGAACCGTGGCAGCGCACGGGCTGTGCAAGTCCTTCGGCAAAGTCCAGGCCCTGGACGGGGTGACACTGGAGGTGCCGGACGGATCGTTCTTCGTCGTGCTCGGACCCTCCGGGGCGGGCAAGACGACGACCCTGCGAGCGATCGCCGGCCTTGAGAAGCTCGACGCCGGGTCGGTGCATCTGGACGGCAGGGACGCCACCGGTGACTCCCCGGCCGCACGCGACCTGGCCATGGTCTTCCAGAACTACGCCCTCTACCCGCGGCACACGGCGTACGAGAACATCGCTTCGCCATTGCGGGCACGCCGCTGTTCCTCCAGCGAGATCGCCGCCGCCGTCGAGCGGATGTCGAGCCTGCTGCACATCGAACGCCTGCTGCAGCGCCGTCCCGCGCAGCTGTCGGGCGGTGAGATGCAGCGTGTCGCCCTGGCCCGGGCGCTGGTCCGTAGCCCGCGCGCGTTCCTCATGGACGAGCCGCTGACCAACCTCGACCTCAAGCTCCGCGTCGAGATGCGCACCGAGCTCACCCGCATCCACCGCAGCCTCGGAGCGACCTTCGTCTACGTGACCAACGACCAGGTCGAGGCCCTGTCCATGGCCGACCAGGTCGCGGTCCTGAAGGAGGGGAAGGTGCAACAGGTCGGAACACCGACCGAGGTGTACGAGCGGCCGGCCAACCAGTGGGTCGCGGGCTTCGTCGGCAGCCCGCAGATCAGCCTGCTCGCCTGCCACGCCGAGGGAGATCGTCTGATCGGGACGGAAGGCTGGACGCTGCCGCGGCCCCGCTGGACCACCGCCGAGGACGGCCGTCCGCTGCTGCTGGGCCTGCGCGCGGAGGACCTGTCGGTCGAGCGGCGCGGGAACGCGTCGTTGCCGGGCGAGCTCTACGGCCTTGAGCCGCTCGGTGACCGAACGGTGGTCGACGTCCGAGTGGGGACACAGATCCTCAAGGTCAAGGCACGACCCACCCTCACCGGTACGCCGGGCGAGCGGCTGCACGTCACGGTCGACCTGGACCGTGCGCACCTGTTCGACGCGGGCACCGGGCTGGCGCTGTCGCAGGCCGGGAGGTAACCGCGCGGGGCGGCGACGTCACCATGCGCCCGCACGCGCCCGCACGCGGCGATCGAGCCTTCGCGGACGGTCACCGGTGAGCACGGCCTCACGACGCCGAAGCGGCCATGGCCCGAGAAGGCGATCGGTGGCGCGCTGCGTCGCCCCGCGGCCGGGGCCGAGGCCACGTCCGACCCGCTCGGCGACCTCGACCCCGACGAGGTCGTGTGACCCGTTCGTCACCGCGCGTGGCGCGATCGCCGAGGTCACGCTGGACATCACCGAGAACATCACAGGAGGCGACGCGATGAGTGACCCGATGAACGTCCTGGCCCCCGAGCACCGGCGGCTGCGGATCGGCGACGCCTGGCGCGACGCCGCCGGCGCAGCCACCTTCGCCGTCGAGGACCCGGCCACCGGCAAGACCATCGCCGAGGTGGCGGACGCCGACGCCGCTGACGGGCTCGCCGCTCTGGACGCGGCGAGCACGGCGATGGCGGGGTGGGCGGCGACCCCGCCGCGGAAACGGTCAGAGCTGTTGACCGCCACCTACCGGGCACTGACCGAGCGATCCGAGCAGGTCGCCCGGCTGATAACGCTCGAGATGGGCAAGCCGCTCGCCGAGGCTCGGGCAGAGGTGGCCTACGGCGCCGAGTTCTTCCGCTGGTTCGCCGAGGAGGCGGTGCGCGTCGAGGGGCGCTACAACACCGCTCCCGCAGGTGGATATCGCATCCTCACCGTCCCGAAGCCGGTCGGACCGTGCGTCTTCGTGACGCCCTGGAACTTTCCGTTGGCCATGGGTGCCCGCAAGATCGCTCCCGCGCTGGCGGCGGGCTGCACGACGATCACCAAGCCGGCATCCCAGACCCCGCTCACCATGCTGCTCCTGGCCCGCATCATGGAGGAGGTCGGCGTTCCCCCGGGCGTCGTCAACGTCGTGACGACCGAGCGTGCCGGCGAGGTGGTCTCAGCACTGCTGGCCGACCGCCGGACCCGCAAGCTCTCCTTCACCGGGTCCACCGAGGTCGGGCGCGTGCTGCTACGACAGGCGGCGGACAACGTGCTGCGCACCTCCATGGAACTGGGCGGCAACGCGGCCTTGATCGTGTGTGCCGACGCGGACCTGGACGTCGCGCTCGACGGTGCCATGGTGGCCAAGATGCGCAACATCGGGGAGTCCTGCATCGCGGCCAACCGCATCTACGTCGAGGAGCCGGTGCGCGAGGAGTTCACGGCGCGCTTCGCCGAGCGGATGGGCGCGCTCTCGGTGGGCCACGGCCTCGACGACGGCGTGGACGTCGGGGCGCTGATCGACGAGGCCTCGGTCACCAAGATCGACGAGCTCGTCGCCGACGCGGTCGATCGCGGCGCCCGCGTCCTGGTGGGCGGCGAGCGTCCGGAGGGGCCGGGCCACTTCTACCCGCCCACGGTCCTCGCCGACGTGCCCGAAGACGCGCGGATGCTGCAGGCGGAGATCTTCGGCCCGGTGGCGCCGATCATCTCCTTCACCTCCGACGAGGAGGTGATCGCGAAGGCCAACGACACCGAGCACGGCCTGGTCGCATACGTCTTCACCCGTGACCTCCAGCGGGCGCTGCGGTTCACCGAGGGGCTGGAGACGGGGATGCTCGGCATCAACCGTGGCCTGATCTCCGACCCGTCGGCTCCGTTCGGAGGCGTGAAGCAGTCCGGG
Organism: Sphaerisporangium sp. NPDC004334; assembly: GCF_053602655.1. NCBI lineage: Bacteria > Bacillati > Actinomycetota > Actinomycetes > Streptosporangiales > Streptosporangiaceae > Sphaerisporangium > Sphaerisporangium sp. NPDC004334. The sequence goes on along the minus strand of NZ_JBSGDZ010000018.1, from coordinate 84,982 downwards.
ATCGGCAAGGAGGGGTCGCACGAGGGCATCCTCGAGTACCTCGACGTCACCTACGCGGCGATCGACCTACCGTGACCGGCCTGCGCCGTCCCGGTCTCGCAGGCGACCTCGACGTCCGCCGGCAACTCACCGCCAACGTTCCAGAGAGGCACTGACATGCTTGAGACCGTCCGCGGACCACGCCAGCTGATAGTGGGAGAAGGGGTCGCGCAGAACATCCCACGAGTGGTGGCCGAGTGTGGCTCGCGCGTCCTCATCGTGACCGACCGGGTTCTTCTGGGGCAGCCGGGCGTGGCCGAGATCGTGGCCGCCGTGCGGGAGAAGGTCGACGTCGCCGGGGTGTTCGCCGACGCGACTCCGGACGTGCCACTCACCGATGTCGCCCTGGCCGTCTCGGTCGCCGCAGAGGTGAACGCCGACGTGATCCTCGCCATCGGGGGTGGCACGGTGATCGACCTGGCCAAAATCGTCGGCGTCATCCGGCGCCACGGTGGGACGCCGCGCGACTTCTACGGCGAGTCGAAGGTGCCGGGGCCGACGATCCCTCTCGTCGCGGTCCCGACGACGTCGGGCACCGGCTCCGAGCTCACGCCCGTCTCGGTGTTGACCGACCCGGACCGCGAGCTGAAGGTGGGGGTCTCCAGCGTCCACATCGTGCCCGACTTCGCCATCGTCGACCCCGAGCTCACCTACACCTGCCCTGCGACCGTCACCGCCCACTCCGGCATCGACGCGTTCTGCCACGCGGTGGAGAGCTACACCGCGCGACCCCGGGCCCACGGACCGCGCGACCCGGTGGAGCAGGTCTTCCTCGGCCGCAACCCGATCACCGATCACTACGCGCTCCTGGCCGCGGAGCGGATCGCCCGCAGCCTGCCCCGTGTCGTCAGGGACGGAGGCGACAAGGACGCGCGCGCGGACATGTCCTACGGGTCCATGCTGGCCGGACTCGCATTTTCCCACGCGGGCAACGGGGCTCCGCACGCCCTCCAGTACCCCATCGGCGCGGCCACCCACACACCGCACGGCCTGGGCGTCGGACTTCTGCTGCCCTACGCGCTGGACGCGGCCAGGGATGCCATCGAAGACCGGTTGACCACCCTCGCCCGAGTGTGCGGGCTCGACGTGACCGGCGCCTCGGATGCCGAGGCCGCAGATACGTTCCTCACCTGGCTCGACGGGCTCCTCGCCGACATCGGCATCCCTGCCACCTTGGCGGACATCGGCGTGGCACGCTCCGACCTCCCGCGCTTCGCGGAGATGGCCGGTGGCGTCACCCGCTTGATCCAGAACCATCCAGGCCCCACCGACACCGCCAGCCTGACCGCGATCCTCGAAGCGGCCTGGATCGGAGACCGGACCCGGCACGTCCTGACTCCGGAGCAGAGATAGCGACGGGAGACGCTGGAGCTCATCCAGTTCCTCAGAGACGAGACCCGCGCGATGATGCGCCGCCGGCACGAGCGCAAAGCGGCACCGCGCACACCGCCGGTGTGAGACATGGGCTCAGGTGCCGGCCGGGTCGCGCAGCGCGCGGACGACGGCCACAGAACGGGTGCTGTCGCCCAGCACCTGCACGCTGTCGCAGAACTGGTCCACCGACCCGTCGGCGCGCGAGGCCCGCAGCGCGGGGTCCACCGTGCCCAGCAGCGCGTCGGCGAAGCGGCCGGCGCCGATCACCCGGAACGGCCGGTCGTGGAACTCCCGCACCGACGCCTGCAACGGTTCGGTCAGCCCGAGACGGTTGTGCAGCGCGGCCACCCGTTCGTAGGCGCGGCACAGGTGCTCCTCGCGCTCCCGCCAGCCGCGCGCCGCCAGCGCCGCGGCGAACATCTCCCCCAGCTCCGCCGACCCGCCCAGACGGGCGAACGCGCTGCCCAGCCACTTGGCGTAGGGCGGGTAGCGGCGGCGCATCAGCAGGCACAGCCGCATCAGCTCTTCGACCAGGCGGGCGGTGACCAGCAGTGACCCCAGGTCGTCGCCGACCTCGCCGCACCGCCCGGGGAAGCTCTCCAGCTCTGCGACCCGCCGCCACTGACAGGCCAGCACGTACCGCCACACCTGCTGGGGGTACCAGCGCAGGTTGGCCCGGGCGGTCTCCAGCTCACCCAGCCCGTCGTGGAACACCTCGCCGCTGGTCATCTCGGCCAGCCGCTGCCAGGACACCCCGAGCCAGTCGGCCGTGCCGATCGGGCCGCGCGGGTCGAACCCGAGCCGCGAGCGCGCCCATTGCTCGAACACGGTGACCACCACCCCGTGCCGGGGCGGGTTGCGGTCGGACCCGAAAACGGTCGGGTAGCCGCGGAACCGCTCGGGCAGCGCGGCGCCGAGCCGCTCCGCCAGACCGGCCTCGAACCCGGGCCGGACGAACACCAGCACCCGCGGCCCCCAGTCGTGGTCGGCCGAGCGTTCGGTGTCGAAGGCCAGTACCTCCGAGCCCGGGCCGATCAGCGCGGCGCCGTGCGGCACCTGGCCGATCAGGGGGTGGACGACTTCTGTATAGAACGCGCGTGACAGGGGCAGACCCGGCACGAAACCAGCAGCGTAATCGGACATCACTCAACAACTGTGCCTCGCGGACCGCTCCGCTTCACCTGGTTTTCCTCGCACACTTCTGCCCTGGCCTCTTCGCTTGGTTGAGAGGTTCTGGAGGGCGAATAGTGTGGGTTCGTTCCACCCGCCCTTCTTTACAAAGTAAGTCAAAACGGACAGCAGGCCAGTGGCGCTCATCACTGTCAACGGGATCACGCCAGGCACCGCTCGGTAGTCCCGCGCCGAGCCGGTCGCCCCCATGGCGTGACCGGCTCCAGAGCATCCGCAGCCCGGTGCCGATTTTCGCCACTCCCCCGCCCCCGTCTCCGCGCCCACTGCAGCACTTTCCCAAACAATTTTTGCATAAATACTTTGGGAAAGACGGTTCGTGGATCTACTCTTCAGCCATGGCAGGCGAACAGCACAAACGCGTTCTGGACCCTGAGCAGGATGCCGCCGCACTGAAGGCGCTCACGCACCCCTTGCGCATCCGGCTGCTGGGGTTGCTGCGGCAAGACGGGCCCGCCACAGCGAGCGAACTCGCCGTCAGAACCGGGCAGACCTCCTCCTCCACCAGCTACCACCTGCGGGTTCTGGCGAGATACGCGTTCGTCGCCGAAGCCGAGCACCGCGACAGGCGAGAGCGCCGCTGGCGGGCGGTGCACTCGGTGACGTCGTGGAGCAACACCGCGATGGACACCGCCCCGCAAAGCCGCGCCTTCGTCGGCTTCGCACGCAGGCGGCAGATCGAACACCTGCAAGCGTCCCTCGCCCGGCATGAGGCCGACATCGCCGCCGGGCGACTCGGCCAAGAGTGGCTCGAACCATCGGACATGACAGACCTGCTGCTCCGGCTGACCCCCGAGTCCCTCACCGAGCTGCGGCAGGTGGTCGATCGGAAGGTGGCGGAACTGACCGGCCGCGACGCCGACGACCCACGCGCCGCGCAGATCGTCTTCCTCATCGCCGGACTGCCTCTCGCACCCTACGATCCCGCCGCGGATCCCGGCACCCCCCTCCCGTCGCGCCCGGAGGACGACGCGCCATGACCGAGCCGCTGGACACGCGCGCCGCCCGCCGCCGCTACGTCACAGCCTGTGCGCTCTTCTGGCTCGCGGCCGGTCTGACCATCGCGCCTTTGATCCTTCTGTTCACCCAACGCGGTCTGTCCCTGGCGGCCATCGCCGGCTTGTTCGCCGCGCACTCCTTCACCGCCGCCGGGCTGGAGCTTCCCACAGGAGGGCTGTCCGACGTCCTAGGCCGCCGCACCGTCCTGGCCGCCGCCGGGCTGCTGAATCTGGCCGCTCTCATACTCGTGGGCCTGGGCGCCGCATCTTGGGTCCTCACCTGCGGCATGGTGCTCATGGGCGCCGGCCGCGCCCTGTCCAGCGGGCCCGCCGAGGCCTGGTACGTGGACATCGCCCAGGCACATAGCGGCCCCGGCGCCGACCTGCACACCGGTCTGGCCCGGGGGAAGACCGCGACCTCGGCCGCGCTCGCCACCGGCACCCTGCTCGGCGGCGCCGTGCCCTGGCTGCTGACGACCGGCCCGCAGATGGGCAGATGGCTCACAGAGGCGACCTCGGGCCTGGTCGTTCCTCTGTCCATCCCGCTACTGCTGGCCGCCCCCATCGAGATCGTCTTCGTGCTGTACGTCCTGACGGCCCTGCGCGAGCAGCCTCGGCCGGCGGCCACGGTGCGCGGCGTACTGCGCGGCATCCCCGCCACCATCGCGGGCGGACTGCGCCTGGGCGCACGTGACGGGCTGGTGCGCCGCGTCCTGCTCAGCGCGGGAGCCGCCGGCGGCACCCTGGCCGCCGTCGAGCTGCTCTCGCCGGGCCGCGTCGCGGCCCTGACCGGCGCATCGGAGTCGGGCGCGGTGGTCTTCGCCTCGCTCGCCTGCGCCGGTTTTCTGTGCTCGGGCCTCGGCAGCCACCTCGCACCGTTCACCGCGCGCCTCACCGGCGGCGGCGAACGCGCCGTCCTGGCAGGTCTTGCGACCAGCGCCTGCGGACTGCTCCTGCTCGGCGTCACCGCGGCATCCACCGCCGCGCCCGCGACGATCCTCGCGGTCACCGGCTACGCCCTGGTGTACCTGGGGCGCGGCTGCGCCGGACCGAGCGAGAACGACCTGCTGCACCGCCGTGTCACCCGCGCCGGCCGCGCGACCGCCCTGTCGGTCCAGTCTCTGGCCTTGCAACTGGCCGGCGCCCTCACCGGCCTGCTCATCGGTGTCCTGCCGCCCGGCCCGGTTCCCTGGCTGTTCGCAGGCGCCGTGTCGGCCACAGGAGCGCTGCTGTGGAGTCACCGCGGCGCATCGTCTCCCGCGACCGCCACGGTCACATCCCCGCACACCACCACGGTGCCGCCCGGTCAGAGCACGGACGCCCCCTCCCCCACCTGACCCGACGGATCTTCAGGTCCGCGCGTCCGTAACTCCACTGGCCTCTCCCCCGCCCCCGAGCCGCCGCCAACGACGCGGCGAGGCCTTCCGCGTCGTATGCCGGCGGCCCGGCCAAAGCGCCGTCCGGCTGGGGCGGGCTCTCGACTACCAGGCCATGAGCTGCGGAAACGCGAGGCGGCTGACGCGGCGCGCAAGAACAAGACTGGTCTTCGGCGCCTCTCATCCCGCACCCTGGGCTGACCCCCGGCGGCCCCTCACAGGCACGCCCCAGGGACAGCGGACGAACAGGACGGACCCGGTGACCCACGACGACGACAGCATGCGCGCGCAGATCGACGGCGAACAGCGCCACCTGCGCACACTGTACGAACGACTCGACACGCTGCGCGGCCAGGCGGCGGCGCGCCTGGCCGCGGCGTTACGGGAGGGCGGCGGCACCCCCCAGGCCCACGCCGAACGCGACGCCGCCGTCCAGCGCCACGCCGGGCGGCTGGCCCGGCTGGAGGCCGCCGAGAACGGCCTGTGCTTCGGCCGGCTGGACCTCGACGACGGCGAGCACCGCTACATCGGCCGCATCGGACTGCGCCAGGAGCACGACGACAGCGACGACACCGGCCAGACCGGGCCACCGCTGATCGACTGGCGCGCCCCGGCCGCACGCCCCTTCTACACCGCCACCGCCGCCGCCCCCCACGGAGTGCGGCGACGCCGCCACATCGCCACCCGCGGCCGGCAGGTGGCCGGCCTGGACGACGAGATCCTCGGCCGGCCGCCCGCCGACGGCCAAGACCTGCCCGTGGTGGGCCAAGCCGCGCTGCTGGCCGCCCTCGACGCCGAACGGACCGGCCGCATGCACGACATCGTGGCCACCCTGCAAGCCGAACAGGACGCCGTCATCCGCGCCCCCCACCGCGGCGTGCTGGTCGTCCAGGGCGGCCCGGGCACCGGCAAGACCGCCGTCGCCCTGCACCGCGCCGCCTACCTGCTCTACACCCAGCCCCGCCTGGCCGCAGGCGGCGTGCTCGTCATCGGCCCCAGCGCCGCCTTCCTCACCTACATCGAGCAGGTGCTGCCCGGCCTCGGCGAGACCGGCGCAGTGCCGGCCACCGTGGCGGACCTGTTCCCCGGCGTGAGCGCCGACCGCGTGGAGGACCCCGCCGTGGCCGCGCTGAAAGGCAGAGCCGAGATGGCCGCCGTGGTGGCCGCCGCCGTGCGCGAGCACCAGACCCCGCCCGCCGAAGGCCTCACCGTCGAGGCCGCAGGCGAACCCCTGCACCTGGACGGCGCGACCTGCGGGCGGGCCGCCGAACGCGCCCGCGCCACCGGCCTGCCGCACAACCAGGCCCGGCGGGTCCTGGCCCGCGAGATCACCGCCCACCTGGCCCGCGAACTGGCCGAGACCACCCGCCGCCTGGCCGACCGCCTGGAAGCCGACATCGCCGACGTGCTGGCCGAGTCCGGCGTCGGCGCCGCCATCGACGCCGACCTCGCGGCCATGGACGGCGTCTTCGACCCCACCACCGGCCCCGCCGGCCCGGGAGACCTGCTCGGCCCCCGCGACGCGCCGGCCCTGGAACAGGAACTGCGCGAGGACCCCGGCGTCCACGCCGCGGTGCAGGCCCTGTGGCCAGCGCTGACCCCCCAGCGGCTGCTGGCCCGGCTGTACGCCGACCCCGACCGGCTGCGCCGCGCCGCCCCCGGCCTCACCGCCGCCGAACGCTCCCTGCTCGCCCGGGCACCCGGCGGCGGCTGGAGCCCCGCCGATGTGCCGCTCCTGGACGAGGCGGCCGACCTGCTCGGCGAAGACGACCAGGCCACGCGGGCCCGGGCGGCCCGCGAACACGCCCGGCAGGTCGCCTACGCCCAAGGCGTGCTCGACATCACCGCCGGCGGCGCCGACCACCCCGCCAGGAACGGCGGCAACGGCGGGGACGGTGGCGATGACAGCGGGGACCACGGGCTGAGCGCCGCCGACCTGATCGACGCCGGCGCGCTGGCCGAGCGCCACCGCCACGCCACGACCTCCACGCTCGCCGAACGCGCACGCGCCGACCGCACCTGGGCCTTCGGCCACCTCATCGTGGACGAGGCGCAGGAACTGTCACCGATGGCCTGGCGGACGGTGATGCGACGCTGCCCCGGACGATCGATGACCGTGGTCGGCGACCTGGCCCAGACCGGCGACCCGGCCGGCGCCTCAAGCTGGGAGCAGGTCCTCGCCCCGCACGTCGGCCACCGGTTCCGCCTGGCACGGCTGTCGGTCAACTACCGCACCCCCGCCGAGATCATGGCAGCCGCCGAGGACCTGCTGGCCGCCATCAGCCCCGCCACACCCCCGCCCCGGTCGGTGCGCAGCACCGGCGTGCCGCCCTGGCGGATGGGCACCACCCCGGCCGAACTGCCCCAGGTGCTGGCCGAACTCGCCGCCGCCGAGACGACCGCGGGCGGACGGCTGGCGGTGATCGTCCCCCCGGAGCGCATCGCCGAACTCGGCGCCGCGATCGCCCAGACGGTACCCGCCGTCTGCTACGGCCCCCATCCCGACCTGACCCGCCCGGCGGTCGTGCTCAGCGCCCGGCAGGCCAAAGGGCTGGAGTTCGACGCCGTGCTCATCGCCGACCCGGCCGCCATCGCGACCGGATCGGCGCAGGGCCGCAACGACCTGTACGTGGCGCTGACCCGCGCCACATCCCGCCTGGGCGTCGTCCACACCGGGCCCCCGCCCGCCGAACTCGCCCGCATCACCCCCCTGCGTCGCGGCCATCGGCCGGCCGCGGCCCAGCCCGCCGGTGACGCGCACGTGAAACCGGCCGGACGGCCGGACACGGCTGACCGGCCGGCTCGCCCATGACGCGGCCCCACCCGGCCACCGGCCCGTCCCCGTATTCCTCGGCCAGCCCCTCAGCCGTGTGATCGCGTGCGACCTGCCTCCCGCGCCTTCCCACAGCCGCTGGAGCACGCCGAGCGGCCCCCTACGGCTTGACCGCGACCCCGCAGAACGCGGTGACCTCCTCCGGCAACCCCCACGCGCTGGGCTCCGGCCGCCACCGCGACACCGACACCACCCCCGGCTCCAGCAGCCGCAACCCCTCGAAGAACGCCGCGATCTGCCGCGGCGTGCGCAACTTGTACGGATCCCCCGCCTCGGCGCGGGTCTTCTCCGCCTGGGCCGCCGCCTCCGGGTCCACCGCGTCGGTGCCATCCTCCAAAACCAGATAACTGCCCGGCGGCAGCGCCGCCACCAGCCGATCGCGGACGGCGCTCGCCTCCGCGTCGTCCCACACGTTGCCCAAGATGCCCAGCATCATCAACCCGATCGGCCGGGTGAAGTCCAGCGTGCGAGCCGCCTCGGCCAAGATACGATCCGGATCGCGGACATCGGCGTTCACGTAATCGCACACGCCCTCCAGCGTGCCCGCGAGCAGAGCCCGCGCGTGCACCAGCACCAGCGGGTCGTTGTCGACGTAGACGACGCGGCTGGCCGGGTTCACCCGCTGGGCCACCTCGTGGGTGTTGTCCACCGTCGGCAACCCCGTCCCGATGTCCAGGAACTGCGCGATGCCCGCCTCACCCGCCAGATGACGCACCGCCCGGCCCAGAAACGCCCGCGAATGCCGGGCCACCTCCACGATGCCCGGATACACCAGGCGAACCTGGTCACCCACCTGCCGGTCGATGGGGTAGTTGTCCTTGCCGCCCAGCCAGTAGTTCCACACCCTCGCCGAATGCGGCGTCGTGGTGTCGATCGGCCCTAACCTCTGCTCCTCGGTCATGGCAGCACCCTCGTCGTGAAGTCGGAACGCCACCGGCGGCGGGCGCCGGCGGCACGCGGTCGGCCACGATCATCGCAGCACCCGCCGCCCCCGGCACGCCCCTCAGCGCAACTCGCCCTCCAGCAGACCCATCACGACCTTGTCGTGCCACACCCCGTCCCGCCGGAACGCCTCGCGCATCCGCCCCTCCTCCACGAACCCCACCTTCTCGTAGACCCGGCGCGCGGCGGTGTTCTCTGCGACCGCCGTCAGCGTGATCCGGTGCAGCCGCATCTGCCCGAACCCGTACCGGCAGATCAGCCGCATCGCCTCGGTCGCATACCCCTTACCCCAGGTGTCCTTCTCCCCCAGATAAATGTCCAGCCTGGCGTCACCGACCTCCGGCTCGGCCTCCCGCAGCGCCACGATGCCGATCGTCCGCCCCTCCAGGGTCTCGATGATCAACGTGAGGTCCCCGAAGGTGTCGGCCACGCGCTCGCTCAGCTCCTTGGTCAGGTGAGCCAGCGAGGGCGGGTAGCCGTCGCTCATCCATCGCATGGCCTCGGGGTCGTTGTGCCAGCGCCACAGCGTCTCGGCGTCCGACGGTTCCAGGGCGCGCATCCGCACGCGTTCTCCAGTGATCACGCCTGCGTTCCTAGCAGACGCTCCGCCACCGCCGGTACCGGTTATCCCCCCTTACCGGCCGCCGCGCGGAGCCCACGGCGAGCGACACGCGGCGGGGCCTTTTGACCGGTGAGAAGGATGTGATGCTGGTGGGGTGGTTTTTGTCCATACCAGGCGGCTTTACAAAGTAAGTCATCTGGTACGGCTAGGGGTGGGCGGAGCCGCGTTCGCCTGTTACAGGATGGCGCCGGGGCGGTAGGCGGCGGCCTCCGGGTGGCGGGCGGTGACCTCTCCGACCCGCTCCACCACCTGCGCGACCTGGGCCGCCGCGGCGCCGGTGAACGGCGCCGGATCGGCCAGCAGGGCCTCCAGCGCGGCGCGGTCCAGCGGAAACCGCTCGTCGGCGGCGAGCCGGTCGAGCAGCGGGTTGGCCGAGCCGGTCTCGCGCATCGCCAGCGCCGCGGCCACCGCGTGCTCCTTGATGACCTCGTGGGCGCTCTCGCGGCCCACCCCCGCCCGCACCGCGGCCATCAGCATCTTGGTCGTCGCCAGGAACGGCAGGTAGCGTTCCAGCTCGGCGCCGATCACCGCCGGGAACGCGCCGAACTCCGCCAGCACGGTCAGCATGGTCTCCACCAGCCCGTCGAAGGCGAAGAACGCGTCGGGCAGCGCCACCCGGCGCACCACCGAGCACGAGACGTCGCCCTCGTTCCACTGGTCGCCGGCCAGCTCCCCCGCCATCGAGGCGTACCCGCGCAGCACGACGGTCAGCCCGTTGACCCGCTCGCACGAGCGCGTGTTCATCTTGTGCGGCATGGCGCTGGACCCCACCTGGCCCTTCTTGAACCCCTCGGTGACCAGCTCGTGCCCGGCCATCAGCCGGATCGTCTTGGCCAGGCTGGAGGGCGCCGCCGCCAGCTGCACCAGCGCCGTCAGCACCTCGTAGTCCAGCGAGCGCGGATAGACCTGGCCGACGCTGGTGAACCCGGCGGTGAACCCCAGATGCCCGGCCACCCGCTCCTCGAGGGCCGCCAGCTTGGCCGCGTCCCCGCCCAGCAGGTCCAGCATGTCCTGCGCGGTGCCGACCGGGCCCTTGATGCCGCGCAGCGGGTAGCGAGCGATGAGCTCCTCCAGCCGGGCCAGGGCCACCAGCAGCTCGTCGGCCGCCGTGGCGAACCGCTTGCCCAGCGTGGTGGCCTGCGCGGCCACATTGTGGGAGCGTCCGGCCATCACCAGGCCGGAGTGCTGGGCGGCCAGCTCCGCCAGGCGGGCCAGCAGCGCCACGCAGCGGTCGCGCACCAGCAGCAGGCTGTCGCGGATCTGCAGCTGCTCGACGTTCTCGGTCAGGTCGCGGGAGGTCATGCCCTTGTGCACGTGCTCGTGCCCGGCCAGGGCGTTGAACTCCTCGATGCGCGCCTTGACGTCGTGGCGGGTCAGCCGCTCGCGTTCGGCGATGGAGTCCAGATCGACCTTCCCGGCCACCGCCTCGTAGTCCTCGGCCACCCCCGCCGGCACCGGGACGCCGAGCTCGGCCTGGGCGCGCAGCACGGCCAGCCACAGGCGGCGCTCGGCCACCACCTTGTGCTCGGGCGACCACAGACGGGCCAGGTCGGGCGAGGCGTAGCGGGCGGCCAGGACATTGGGAATACGCGGCTTGGTCACGTCGCCCCAGTGTAGAGGGCCCGGGGACGGCCATCGGCGGGCGAGGCCCCGCTCGCCGCGGACCCCTCACCTCCCGGGGCGCCACCCGGCCGTCGCGACACCCGAAACGCCCCTTGAGGCAGGCGACGATCGGGTACAGCGTCGGCACGCCGAACCCCGAAACCGTGCGACAACAACGCGACCTGCCATGGCATCCCCGGCCGATCCCCGCATGCGGCGCCGATGCTCCATCCGCCTGTGCCACACCGGGACCCGGGCCGACGCCGTAGGTGGCGCCGGGCGAGCACAGGGGCCCTGGCCATGGAAGTTTCACCACTCGGCCCGTCCCGCCGGACAGCGGCCGGTGGGTTCGCCCGCCGCGACACCCAGACGCGGCGGGCGCCTTGACGCCCCCGCGCCGCTTGGGAGACTACCTCCAGCCGGTCCGTACGACCTCTGGAGGCGCCGTGCCGATCCTCCGCACACTGACCGCGCTCGCCTCGGCCCTCGTGCTGCTCGCCGGCGCCACACCCGCACACGCGCACGCGGCCGCGGCGCGGGAGGGCGGCGGGGAGTGGCGGGGCACCCCGGTGCGGCTGGAGCCGCTGCCCGAGCCATCGCGGCTCGCCGGCGCCGGGCCGTCGTGGTCGCTGCGGTACCTGTCCACCTCCTGGAACGGCGGGCCCGCGGTCGTCGGCGGCACCCTGTCCCTGCCGTCGGGCCGCCCGCCGTCCGGCGGCTGGCCGGTGGTGTCCTTCGGGCACGGGTTCGACGGCCTGGGCGACGCGTGCGCGCCGTCCCGCACCGGGCCGAGCCCGTGGGAACGGGCGGTGCAGGAGGCGCTGATCGCCGCCGGGTACGCGGTCGCGGTCACCGACGGCGAGGGCCTGGGCACCCCGGCGGAAAGCCCCGGAGTCGACGGCGCGTCCGAGGCGTACAACATGATCGACATCGTGCGGGCCGCCCGGAACATCGCCCCGGTCTCCCGGTCGTGGGTCGCGGCCGGGTACTCGCTGGGCGGGCACGCCGCGCTGTTCGCCGCGGCGCTGGCCCACCGGTACGCGCCCACGCTGCGGCACGCCGGCACCATCGCCATGGCCCCGATCACCCAGTGGGGCGTCCAACTGGCGAGCCCGGCCTTCCGCGACCCGGCCGCGCAACTCCCCTTCACCGTGCCCTACACCGGGCACACCCTCGCGCTCACCGAACCCGGTTTCCGGCCCTCCGACTGGTTCACCCCCGCCGGGCTGGAGCTGGTGCGCCTGGCCGGGCGGGCGTGCGTGCAGTAGATGCTCGGGGCCGCCACCGGGCGCACCAACGGCGAGGTGGTCAAGGACCCCGCGGCGCTGGCGGAGGTGATGACCCGCGCCCTCGCCGACGACGAGGTCATCGCGGCCCGCTACCCGAAGCCGGTGTACATCGCGCACGGCACCGCCGACACCGGGGTGCCGCTCGCCCTCACCGAGCTGACCGTGCGGCAGCTGTCCGCCGCCGGGACCGACGTCACCTTCCTGCCGGTGCCCGGCGCCGACCACATCACCCTGCTGCCCGCGATCGCCCGGCAGGTGACCGAGTGGACGGACTCACTCCTGCGGTAGGCCCATCACCCCACGCCGCGGCGTCCCCGGTAGGAGTGTGAGGTCCACCTCGTTCGACGCGCCCACCACGACCGGCCACCACGACCGCCCACAGTGGACGGCCACAGTGGACGGCCGCCCGGGCCGGGACCGTCCGTCAGCGGCCGGCCAGCGCCTCGGCGTCGTAGACCTTGACCTCGGGCGCGCCGTGGGCGCCTCGGCCGCCGCGACGCGAGAAACGCTCCTTGGTGCGCTCGACGATCGTGTACAGCGTCGGCACGCCGAACATCGAAACTCATGCAATAAAGATGCGACCTTCTTGACCAGGCCCAAGCCCTTCCCCCCATATTCAGGAGTGACGCATTTGGAGCGCCAGACGCATCTGACGCATAATTGACCATGTGGTAACTCGTGCTCAAGCCCTGACGGCCGCCGGGCGGATGCTCGCCCGTGCGCGAGCTCGACGCGACGCACTTCCCGTCATGGAAGCCGCCCGCGCCGCCTACGTCCCCGGCGGCCTCCCCATCGAAGAACTCGCCCAGCTCATACAGCACCAACGCGATACCGTCCGCGGCCGCCACAGTTACCACGGCCGCGTAGCCCTCAGCTGCCCCGCACGGCAAGGTTCGACAGCAACACCACGGCCGATCCCACCAGCACAGTCCCTCCGCACTCACCCCACGTCGACACGGTTAGCAACCACACCACCGCGGTGGTAGCCGCGACACCGGCCGCGCTGGCGCCACGCCGCCGAGCGCCAGAAGCACCGTGACCACGACGAGCACCGCCAGGGGAACGGTGACTCTTGCCTCCACGTGGTGGACGTCGCACGCCGCCGCCAAGGTCTGCACCCACGCCAGGCCCACAACGATCTGCACGAGCTTCGTCATCACAGCCCCTTCACGTCTTCGGGCAGGAAGTACATGTCGGTGCCGTGCTGCTGCGCCGACCACACCCGGCCGTCCTTGAGCAGCCGCTTCAACATGGCGTAGATCTCACTCGGGGCCGCGACCACGCGCCGCTGCAGCACGGCCCGCAGCAACTCCCCCAGCTCCATCGCCTTACCGTTGTTGTCGGCCAGGACATCGACGATCGCGGCCTTCACATCACCCGGCGTCGAACGCGGCGCGTCGGACTGTCCGCCGCCGGCGCGGGGCTCCCGCCGGGCCTTCTTCGATGAACTCCTCGATCCACCCGCTGGTGATGTCGGCGAACCGGCCGGCCGCCGGTTGGCGGGCGATCAGCTTCGGCTTCTCGGTGTAGAGCGCACCGCATCAGCGCCGCACGCCGGTCGATGCCGTTGAGGTACGACAGGCCCTGCGTCAGGGGACCGTCCTCGAACGTTGCCGAGAGCAGCGACGGGTCACGCGGAAGGCCCATCCGGAAGGCGGCGCCGGGCGTCTGCGTCCTTAGCGCGCACGCGTTCTTCCGCAGCTGCGCCCTCAGCGTCACCGACCCGCCCAGCTCGGTCATGTTCGGTCCTGCGCGACCAGAACGATGCCGCCGCCCCCCTTGCGCCGCGTCTTCGCACCGGAGGCGAGCATCCCCACGGCCTTCTTGCCGTGCACGTCGTGCTGCAGCAGCTCCGGCGCCTCCTCCAGCACGACGAACACCCCGGTCATGCCGCCAGCGTCCGGGTCACCAGGGACCAGGTGCGTCTTGCCGCGCCGCTCGTCCCCGTCCTCGTCCACCCACGGGATCCGCGCGAGGTAGTGGACGCGGCGCCGCATCACCCATTGCCACAGCTCCAGCTCGGACATGCAGCTGTCCTCGCCGAGCGCGCAGCGGTGCGTGTTGCCGTTCCAGTCCGGCATGGACCCGCCCTGCGGGTCGAGCAGCACTGTCGCGATCTTGTCCGACAGGTGCGCCAGGCTGATCAGCGTCTCCACCGACCGGGACTTGCCCGCCTCCGAGTCGCCGACGATGATGCCGTGCCGCATGCCGCCCGACTTCGTGAAGAACGCCCAGTGCGCGGGGGCCAGGTCGTAGAAGTAGCCGATGTGCGCCCGCCCGTCCGCCATGATGCGGGGCTGCAGGTCCTCGAACCTGCGGACCTTCGACAGGGTGTCGCCCTGCAGCAGCGTGAACAGCGCGCGGGAGTTGTCGCGGGATGGTACCGGTTTCAGCACCGCCAGCTGCGTCGAGGTCTGGAACGCCGAGGCGACCTTCTCGGCCGCCATCATGATGTCCTTGGTGGTCTTCACGCCCGGCTCGGCGTGGATCTGGAGAAGGCACGGAAGGCCGGCGACGACACCGCGTTCCGGCCACACGGCACGGACTTGTGGGTGCGCACCTGAACGACAGGATGAGTGGCATTGACCTGACGACCCGCCCGTTCTTGGTAGATTCGAGAGCGCTGGCATAATCCGAGCCAGGTCACGGCGGCTTCGAATTGCGGATCGTCGCGTTCAACGCCCGATTCAGAACATCGAAGGGAATCCATTGATGAACATGGCCCGCGACGCCCTCGCCATGATGGATGACAAAGCACTGTGCGCACTGGATGTCAGGTTCGACTACTTCGAGGTCCAGGCGCGATCGGGACGTGGGCGCGGGCGGCTGCCCGTCGTGGTGGTCAAGCAGGTCGACTCCCTCAACGACGACTACCGCCGCTATATCGGGCTGGCCTCGCACTCGGGATCGGCGGCTCTCGTCGGCGGCGGGCTGGCCCGCATGCGGTCGGGCAGCTCACTCGCGGGGGTTGCGGACGAACAGCGTCACGACCTGCTGGCCGCGCTGGTCACAGATGCCGTCGACCGTGCGGCGCAGACGGCCGATGCGGTTGTGTCCCCCTTTCTGACCGCCGCCGACCTGCCGGCGTACGTCGATGCTGCGCCGTCGGCCTCCGTCCGCGAACAGGGCGTCTGGTGCACGTTGGAGATCGGCGAGGTGGCCGATATCGCGGACTTCCTCCAGCGCCTTCCCGGACGGCGCCGACGGCAATGGAATCGGGATATCCGCCAAGCCGAGGCGCTCGGGCTGGAGCACGACGTCGTTCCACTCTCGGACGAGATCGTCGCGGAAGCCGCCGCAGGTATAGCCAACATTTCCGAGCGGAACGACATAAACGAGTCCACCGATATTGTCACGTGGCGGATCAACAACTTCCACCGACGTCCGGGAAAGCACTTCTTCGTCCGGACCTGGTGGCAGGGAAGTGTGGTCGCCCACATCATGTGTCGGACGTTTGATGACGCCATGGACGCGCACACCATCGGGATTTCGGACGCACCCGATCTCGATCACCGAGCGGTGTACCACTTCTCTAGCATGCTGGGCCCGTTACGGGTGGCCATTGACCACGGGGCGCGCCGTCTGGAGCTCGGCATCGGACATGAGGCACCGAAACTCAGCCGGGGGTGCACGGGCGAAGACATCTACTTTGCCGAGCTAATCCCGGCCGGATAGCTGCGATGGCCCGTCTAGCGCAATCTGCCGGACCTCCTCACGGCAGCGTCCGGAGCGCGTGCATCGGGGCCAGGTGAGTTCGACGCCATGAGCTCGAGCGTCTTCACCACGTGGTCGGCCAGCGTCTGGACCTTCTCGCGGCCAAGTCCCCCGTCGCGGAAGGCGAACTGAAGTGAGACAGGCTGACCGCTCTCCACAAAGAGGGTGAGCGTTAGCGGGTAGTGCACCTTCTCGTGCCCCTGCGACCCTCGTCGGAACGTTCGGGTGGACCTCGCATCCGACACGTCCTCGACGACGAAGATGTTGTCGAAGGGCTCGCCCTGGGCACCCGGCACCGTCCGCTGGAGGTCGGCCAGGGAATGGTAGCCGTAGCCCATGGCGTTGCTCAGCTGGTCGCTGAGGTCTGCCAGTGCTGTACCCACCGTCGCTGACCTGGCTGAATCCCAGATGATCGGCACCGTGTTCATCACCAGCCCCACGATGCGGTCGATTCCCGCAAGATCCCAGGTCCGCCCGTCGACCACGCATCCCACCATGACGTCGTCCCGGCCAACGGCGGCCGACACCGTCGCTGCCCAAGCCGCAAGAGTGGCGACGGCAGGCGTCACGCCGTGCTGGCTCACCAGACGCTGAAGGTGCGCCCTGGGTGCCGCTAACAGGTCGATGGTGAGCAGGCACTCCCCTCCCCCGGCAGCATGGCCGGACGCATCGAGGTAGCACGCACGACTGCCCGCAAGCAGCTCACTCCAGTACCCGCGCGCCGCGAGCTGCCGTTCCGGGTCCGACAGCCACTCCGCGTAGCGGCGGTAGGGAACCGGCACCGCCAACGCCCCTCCGCCACCCGTACGCGCCTCGTACAGCTGGCACGCCTCGTCGGTCAGCACACTGACGCTCCAGCCGTCGATCCACAGGTGATGGCAGTTGAGCACCACCCTCAGCCGGTCATCGCCCGCGCGAGCCACGGTCACCTGGGGTCGCCAAGCCCGGCTTTCGTCGGTCGCCGTGTCGACCAGGGCCTCCGACCAGTCGGCGATCTCGATGTCCACCGACTCCACTGGATGCACGACCTGGACCGGTTGGTCAAGGCCGTGCCACTTCACGCTGCTGCGGAGCACGGGGTGTCGTCGGACCAGCTCGCGCCACACCTCGACCACCACGGGCTCCTCGAGGCCGGGAGCGCACTCGATAATGTGGCACCCGCCGTACTCACCGCCCATCAGGCTGTGTAGCAGCATTCCACTCTGGAGGGGCGTGAGGTTGTACAGGTCGTCCACTTCACCGGTCTCCTCGAGGATCCGGTCTAACTGTTCCTGCGTGACCGACGCCAGCGGGAAGTCCGACGGCACCCGCGCGGCGCGTACCCCTGACCCGCGTCGGATCAGGAGCTCAAGGGTGCTCATGCAGCGCTCCGCGACTGACTCGATCGTCTGCCTCCTGTGCAGCGCTGGTGCGTAGAGCCATCGGAAGGTGAGCTGGTCGTCGGCGACGTCGACCTCGAGTTCGATGTCATGGCTGCGCTCCTGGCGAGCCGACCTCTCCTCGCCGGCGGCTCCCATAGCCGCGCCGAAGCTCTGAGCCTGGAGCTGGGTCTGCAGGTGGCCCGAGTAGTTGAACAGGATCGTGCCCGGGTTGGTCGGGGCGACCTCGACGTCACACTCCAACCGATCCGGACGCCCGGCGGCCATCCCTGATTTGATCCGGTGGACCGCGTCGCGCAGCGCCGGGTCGCTCTCCGTGTCAAGGGTGAAGGAGTCGAGCGTCACCCGATGCACCCCCGCGAACCAGCCCACCGCATCAGAGCGATCGGGACCGGGAAGGCGACTGTCCCGACCATGCCGTTCCACATCGAACGTCACCGATGGTAGGTCATGGGCCGAGCCCAGGGCGTCGGCGAGCGCGGTCAGGAGCACGACCTCGACCGGGCTGCTGTAGTCGCTCGGTGTCACCCGCAACAGCGTCCGCGTGGAGGACGCCGCCAGACGCACCTCAGCGCACTCGATACCCGCCACCGTGTTGACACCGTCCGGGATGTCCCGGGGAAGGGAGACCGGCGCGCGCGCCGCGTTCTTCCCGCCGTCGGACGTGGCCGCCTCGCCAGGACGCGCGGCGGCGAGCGCGCTCGCCCACTGCGAGAAGACGAAGGAGTCCTCGGGCAGGCCGGGCTCACGTTCGGCGACGAGGTTGGAGTACGCGACGTCCAGATCGCGCACGATCCTCGGCCAGGAGAAGGTGTCGACCGCCAGATGGTGGACGGCGATCAGCAGAAGGCTCGGGCGTTCAGCGCTGGAGATCAGCGCGGTACGAACCATCCGTCCGCTCTCGATGTCGAGCGAGCGCTGCAGCCGTGTGGCCGCTTCCTGGAACTCATGGTCTGGATCGGTGTCCTGATCGAGGTAGACCTCCGACAGCAGCTCGAACCCGGGCGGCGTCTCGCCGACTTCCTGCTGCCATCCGTTCGCGGTCTGTTTGAAGCGCAGCCGGAGAGCATCGTGGGCGCTGACAAGCGCCTCGAGAGCGGTCTCCAGCGCGAAGACCTCAGGCTCGTCCTTCCATTCCAGGACGATGGACTGGTTGTAGTGGTTCTGGTCCACCAGCGCACGGTCGATGAACCACTGCTGTACCGGCGTCAGCCTCAGCGGCCCGCGAAAGTGGACCGGGGCCTCGGCCGCCGCATCCGACCGAACCACCAAGGGCGCCAGGGCGTTGAAGATGGGACAGCGGAACACCTCGGTGAGGCTCAGCTCGTAGCCCTGCTCTCGTAGCGCCGCCGCGAGGCGAACCGTCGAGATCGAGTCGCCGCCGAGCTCGAAGAAGTTCGCATCGGGGTCCAGCGTGCTCACGCCCAGGACGGACTTCCACGCCTCACGCAGCACGTCCTCCACCTCTCCCGCACCCGTGTCGTCGGCGATCGGCTCGGGCTCAGGATTCTGCTCGGCCTCCTGCCGTGCCAGTGCGGAGCGGTCGACCTTCCCGTTCGCGTCGAGCGGGATCGAGTCCACCGCGGCGTACTGCCGCGGTATGGCGTACTCCGGAATGTGATCCGCCAGCCACTCGACCAGCCCGTCCGGCACGGCCTGGTCGCTGATCACGTAGGCCTTCAGGACGAGCGGCCCGCCGGGTCCGCTGGTGTGCTCCACGACGGCTGCGTCACGGATGCCCGGGTGCCGCCGGAGCGCCGACTCGACCTCCCCCGGTTCCACGCGATACCCACGAATTTTCAGCTGACGGTCCGACCTGCCCAGGAAGACCGCGTTGCCATGGGCGTCCCAGGTCGCCCGGTCGCCGGTGCGGTACATCCGAGCCCCGGGCTCTGCGGCATATGGGTCGGGAACGAACTTCTCGCTGCTCAGGGCAGGTCGGCCCAGGTAGCCACGGGCACAGCACACCCCGCCGACGAAGATTTCTCCCTCCGCACCGGCCGGGGCCGGCCGGAAATCGTCGTCCAGGATGTACATCGAGGTGTTCTCGATGGGTCTGCCGATCGGGATGGACTCCCCCGAGAAGAAATCCGAGGTCATGAAGAAGGCGTTGGCCACCGAGGCCTCGGTCGGCCCGTACTCGTTGAGTACGGGTGTCGCAGAGTCGAGTTTGCGCCACCGCTGCAGCGACTGCACCGGGAAGAGGTCGGCCCCGACAGCGAGCAGTCCCGCGAGGCTCCGCGCCGTGTCAGCATCGATCATCGACGTGATCAGGTCCAGCTGTCCGGGCGTCAGCTTGATGAAGCCGTATGGGCAAAAGGACAGCACCTCTGAGATCTGCGCCGGTAGGTCCTGGTCATCGGGGATGAGCTGCACGGCCTGACCACACCACAGCGGTGCGTAGATGTTGGGCACGACCATGTCGAAGCCGACCGAGGAGAAGAGCGGTGCACCGCCGTTGCCGAGTGCGGTGTAGGTCTCAACAGCCCAGTCGAGATAGTTCGCCACCCCGTGGTGATGGCACATCACCCCCTTGGGCCGTCCGCTCGACCCGGAGGTGTAGATGACGTAGGCCAGTTGCTGCGGCCAGACCTCCTCGCCCAGGTCCTTCCGCTCGGCCGGCCCGGCGGTCGCGACGTTCTTCAGCAGCTCATCAACGCACAAAGCCAGCGAGCCGGCGAACTCCTCGTCACCGCGGTGACCGGCGTCAGTGATGACGACGGTGGGCTGGGCATCCTCCAGGATGTGCCGCCGCCGCTGAGTCGGGTCACTCGGAGACAGCGGCACGTAGGCGCCACCGGCCTTCATCACCGCGAGGAAGCTGACCAGCACCTCCACCGACCGCGGCAGGCACACGACCACGAGCGACTCGCCCCTGACCCCTTGGGCGCGCAGCTGGCGCGCCAGGACGTTCGCCCGAGCGTTGAGCTCCTCGTAGGTCAACGTCAGACCGCGGGCGCGTAAGGCGACGCTCTGCGGAGTACGGGAGACCTGAGCCTCGAACCCCTGGTGGATCGTCATCGCCCGGATCGCTCGCTGTGGAGCCCACCCTGCGGGGACGTCAGGCGACTCTGTGGCCCCGCGAGCATCACCCTCCGCCGCTCGGGTGGCGATCGCCGTGCCGTTCCCGGCCGATACATTCACAGATTCCGACTCGCTTGACTCCGTCATCGTTCCTCCGAGCTTCTGATCAAGGGTCCTGCGACGGGGGACCCAGGTCCCGATGCGTTTGGGTTCGGCGGTCTGCAGGGGCTCCTTGTCGCCCAGCTCGGTCAAGGTGGCGGTCTGGCACTCGACGGGAGCCAGGACGCATTGTCGAATGACGAGACCGCAGAAACTTTTGCGAGCTGGGACGACTCGCCGTACTGGCCGACGCTGTCGCCGAAGTCCTTGCGCTGCCCGTTCGGCATGATGTTCCCGGTTTCTGCGCCAAAGCAGGCGATCAGGTGGAAGTCCCGGCCGGTGTTTCCAGCCGGTGGCACCCAAGTCCGCTAAAGACCGTCAGACGCGGATGTGCAGCCGAGTTGGTCAAGCGCTTCGTCAACGCCGATCGCCATGTCAATACGGGATCGTTCCTGTGGGGAAAGAAATCCCTCCTTGACCACGTGATCGAGCAGCGCGGCCAGCGGGTCGAAGAAGCCCTGGTGGTTGACCAGGACGATGGGTTTCTGGTGAAAACCGAGTTGATTCCACGTTGCGACTTCGATGAATTCGTCGAGCGTGCCCAGTCCTCCGGGCAGGACGGCGAACCCTTTCGAGAGCTTGTACATGAGGGCCTTGCGCTCATGCATAGACCGTACGACGAAGAGTTCCCCGCGGCTTTTCTGGGGGAGCTCCCGTTCGTAGAGCTGGTGCGGGATCACACCAGTGACGGAAGCACCACCCGAGAAAGCGGCATCAGCGACGGCTCCCATCACGCCTAATCCGCCGGCACCATAGACAAGCCCTGCTCCACGGCGGGCGAGTTCGGCGCCGAAGCCCTTTGCGAATTCGACATACTGTGGTCGGACGCCTGTGCGTGCACCGCAGAACACGGCGATTCTGTCGACGGGCATGGGTGCCCCCTTCGCGTCTTAAGCTACGGGTTGTGGGACGTGGGATGCGCCTGGCACGGTTGCCGCCGAAGTCACGGAAGATCAATTTCTTCATTCCTTCGCAGCGCTGTGGAGGCGGTGGAACATCGCCTTGATGAGTTTGAGTTCGCGAACGTCGCAGATGCACTGGAAGTCGTGGCGGGGGTGGAGGGGCTTCCCTACGACCGACTCAGGCGAGTCGGTGGCAGAGGTCGGTTGTGTCCGTCGGTTGCCTCCCACGCGATCAGCCCACCGATCCCGACTCGAGCCGCTCCCGCTCGGCTCCCCGCGCGAACAGGTAGAGCGGTGCCGCCACGGCCAGCACGAGCCCGCCCGCGATCATGGTGACGGAGACCGACAAGTGCTCGGCCATTGCGAACAGCACGATCGATCCGACCGCTCCGGCGCCTTGAGCCATCATCGAGTTAATCGACACTACGGTCGCCCGCACCTCGCTGGCCGTGTGCCGGTGAAGCAGCGTCAGATGCGCAGCGTTGGACGCACCGTGCACCACATAGCAGGCGACGTACGCCGCGGCCACGCCGGCGACACCGGCGAGCAGACCCATGGCGATGACGGTGGTGCCCTGCAGAACCCGCAGCAGGAGCGCGACCTCGACGGTGCCCCACCGGCGTGCTATGCGCGGTGTCGCCGCCGCACCCACCGAGGACGCTAGCCACCCGACCGCGATCGCCGTGCCGGTCATCGCCGCCGCCGCCTCGGAAGTGACGGTCACCTCAGCCAGCCGGACGGAGAACAGGTTCTCAAACGTCGCTGCGCCGAACCCCCAGAGCAGTTCCACGCTCGACAGGCCCAGCAGGACAGGTGAGGCCCGAAGCAGCCAGGCGCTGGCCGAAATGGTGCGTGGCACCTTGCGTAAGCCGGCCCGCAGGCCGCCCGCGCCCGTCGCTGCCGAACTCAGCGACCGGTGCTCCTTCATGAGCACCCAGACCGCGGCCGCGCCGACGACCTGGATGCCCAGCGCAAGCACGACCGGAAGGAGCATCGGGTCGATCGCGGGCACTGGGCGCCAGGTGACCAGCGCCGCGCTGGCTAGTCCCCCGAGACCCATCGACAGTCCCATGACAGTGTTCTGCCAGCCGATCCCGACGTCGATCCGCGACTGCGGGTCCCGCGCCTGGGACTCATCGACGTACCAGGCTTCGAGCGGACCACTGTCCAGCGCGCGGTATATGCCGAGTAGTGCGGCAGCGCATGCGAGGACCACGACGTTTCGCGCCAATGCGAAGACGGTGAGCGAGACCAGCGCAGCCACCGATGACGCGAGCAGTACGCGGCGACGGCCGATACTGTCGGCGAGCCCCCCGGTCGGCACCTCAAGAGCGAGCACCACAAAGCCTTGGAAGGCGAGGGCGAACCCCACATCGGACAAACGCAGTCCGCGATCCAGTGGCAGCAACACCAGCACGGGCATGAGCAAGCCCAAGGGCAACCAGCGCAGCCCGGTCAGCACGAGAAACCGCCGCAGAATGCTGCGCCCGCCGAGCTCATCCACTACAACTCACCTCCCAACCGGTCATTGGCCGGCCCGCTGGCGTCCGAACTCGGTCCGGGCGCAGGTCAGCAGGACGTATCGAAGCAGGCACCGCACCCCGATCGCGCAGCTGCCCGGACGGCAGGTGCGTCCGCCTCGCCTCTGGCGTCGTAGTTACGCGCGACCTCCAGCACCGCCTGCTCGTACGCGTCGATGCCGCGCGCGACGTCGATCTCGCGGACGTCCTCGGCGGGGTGGTGGCTCACACCCTCCCGGCACCGGATGAACAGCATCGCGACGTCACAGATCGCGCTCATCGCCATCGCGTCGTGGCCGGCCTTGCTCCACAGACCGCGCGGGTCGTCATCGCCGGTCCTGCGGATGCCGGTCCCGATGGCGTCGCGCAGCCACGAGGCGCATTCACACGCCGAGGCAGAGTGGGTCTCGAACACCTCCAGGCGCGTCCCGCGGCTCGCGCACATCCCCTTGATCTCCGCACGGATGCAGTCCCACATCGCGTCTCGTTGCGCGTCTGTCGCGGCGCGTAGGTCGAGCGTGAAGTCGGCCTGCCCCGGGATCACGTTGACCGCGCCCGGTTGGACCTGGATCCGCCCGACCGTCGCGATGCACCCGTCCTCACCGCTCTCACGGGCCACCCGTTCGATCATCGTGATCGCTTCACAGGCGCTCACCAGAGCGTCCCTGCGGCGCGGGTACGGCGTCCCTCCAGCGTGCCCGGCCTTACCAACGATGCTCAACTGGAATCGCCGCGCTCCGGCGATGGCGGTGACCAAGCCAAGGGAGCGATCCTCGGCCTCGAGGTACGGTCCCTGCTCGATGTGCGCCTCGAGATAGCCGACGAGTTCGGCCGGCGTACGTGCCGCCTCGCTCACCCGCCCCGGATCCAGGCCGAAGTCGGCGAACGCGCGGAGCAGCGTGAGTCCGTCGCGCCCGCTGTGCTCCCACCAGTGGTCCTGCCACCCTCCTGCGACTGCCTGACTGCCCAGGAGCGCGGTGTCGAATCGGGTGCCTTCCTCATCGTTGAAGGCGATCACCTCAAGTGCGAACGGCAGGTCGTGGTCGCGAAGCCGTTCCGCGACCGCGATGGCCATCAGCACGCCCAGCGGCCCGTCGTACGCACCGGCGTCGGGGACCGTGTCGAGGTGGGAACCGATCATGAGTGCGGGCAGCCGGTCGGTGCGTCCCTCCCGACGTCCGCACAGGTTTCCCGCCGCGTCCTGCCAGCTCCGCAGCCCGGCCTGTTCCATCCACTCGGCCACGAGCATGTTGGCGGCGGCGTGCTCAGCGGAGAGGTAGAGACGTTCGATGCGTGGCACATCTGCCGTGATGCGTGCCAGCTCGGCACAACGATCCAGGGCTGTCCGGGCATTACTCATTGTGCACTTCCATCTGAATCGCCGTGCAAAATCACACTATTCACGCTCGCTCTCCCAAAGCCGAGCCACGATGCGTGCGATCTCTGCCGCATGTCCCTTCTCCTGAATCATCGACATGTGTCCACCACTGACCCGGTGCACGTTCAGCGCGCCCGCAGGGAACACGGCACGCCATCGCTCCAGATAGGCAGACTCTGAGATTCCAGCGATCTTGGACGGGTGCGCCGGCCCCGCACAGGTCACCTCGTCACCGACCACCAGCTCCGCCGTTCCTTCATAGAGCCGGGGCGCGTACGACAGCTGCGCCAGCTCCATGGCGGCAGACATGCGCAACGGACCAGATGAGGTCAGTTCCGGAACCGACGCGGCCAACACATCTGAGCTCGCGACGAGGTCATTGAGCTGCCCCCGCAGCAGCGCCCGATCGTCCGGCGAGATGCCGTCCTGGTGGAGCTCGTCGATCAGGTCGGCCGCCTGACTGAAGTCGTTCCACGCTCGTCGGATCCCCGCTCGTCCGGCCACATCTGGCAAGGCGGGCTCGATGAGGATGAGCGGCCCGACGGGGACGCTCCGCGCCCGGAGCTGGCGCGCCAGCTCCACGGCCCAGACCCCACTCGCCGACCAGCCCAGGATCGTGAACGGAGCAGCCTCCGGCTCCCGGCACAAATCGTCCGCGAAGGCCTCGGCCATCCGTTCGACCGACACTTGAGCCTCACCGAGCCATCGGTCCTCCAGCGCCAAGAAGGCCGACAGACCGCACCCCTCAGGCAGCACCTCAGCGAGCGTGAAGTACCAGGGCACGGTGCCGCCGCTCGGTTGAATGCAGATCAGGCGGCGCCCACCGGCGGGCGCTCGCAGCTCCACGAGGCTCTGCTGCGCCGGCTCCGGGGGCGTTGGCGAAGCGGTACGCGCCGACGCCGCGGCAGCCAGCTCGGCGAACGTCGAGAGCCCTATCACGTCGCGAATCGTCAGGTGGAGCCCCTGCTGCCCAGTCTTGGCGACGAGGGCGACGGCCTTGATCGAGTCGCCACCCAGTTCGAAGAAG
The DNA here is from genome assembly GCF_053602655.1 of Sphaerisporangium sp. NPDC004334. NCBI lineage: Bacteria > Bacillati > Actinomycetota > Actinomycetes > Streptosporangiales > Streptosporangiaceae > Sphaerisporangium > Sphaerisporangium sp. NPDC004334. Next base: position 59,616 of record NZ_JBSGDZ010000018.1, on the reverse strand, counting down.
TTGTCCGCCGCCGAGACAGCTTGCACGTTCAGCAGGTCGGCCGCGATCTCGACCAGGACGTCGACCGGGCTGCCACTCGACTCCTGGATGCCGTGATCCTTGACGCTCTGACCTGGCTCTGACGTGCCCTGCAAAGCCTCGCTCGTCAGCTCGGAGATCCGGCGGCCGGTGGACGACGCGACGACGTCGGCCAGCCGGATGAACCCGTCCCGGAGCGCTTCAGCCGTACGCTGCTCGAACAGGCTTGCGCGGTACGCCAGGCTCACCTCCACGCCCGACCGGTTCTCACGCAGCGAGAGAACCAGGTCGTTCTTCACCTCGATGGTGGGCAGCGCGAACTCTGCCACCGTGAGGGTCTCGGGAAAGGTGCTCGCCCTCTCCTCCGGATCCATCTCGATCCACACGCTCTGAGCGGGTGCCGGGCCGCTTCGCTCCGCCGTGCCCGCGAGTCGAGCGCGGGCGTCCAACATCCCGGCGGCGACCCGGCCGATCAGCTTCCTGAGCGACGGATCGCCACGCAGGTCGGCCACACCGACCGCCTGTTTGAAGAACGGCCCCACGACATCGTGAACCTGCGGGTCGTCGCGGCCGGCGTCCGAGAAGCCGAAGGTGAAGAACGATGCCGAGGCGTACTCGGCGATCATCACCTGCGCGCACGCGAGCAGGACGACGAACGGCGTCGTTCCGTGGGCCCTCGCGACATCCTGTATCCCCACCCATGAACGGGGCGGAATCAACCCCTGAACGACCTCGCCGGCCGACGACTCGTCATCGCCGCGCGGATGGTCGGTCGGCAGGACCACGGGGTCGGCCTCCGGCACCGTCGATCCCGGCGACGGCGCAGGAGCACGATCCGGGGCGCCACGCGAGGCGAGTTCGGGAAAGCTCACCCGAAGGGCTGGGAGGGCGGCGTCGCGCCCTTCGCCCAGGGCGGTGTACAGCTCGCCCAGGTCTCGAACAAGCAGCCCCATCGACCAGCCGTCGAGCATCAGGTGATGGCCCGCCACGACGACTACGTGCTCGGTCGAGGCCAGCCGGACCAGCCGGATCCGAACCAGGGGACGTCCCAGGGTGAACCCGACCCGGTCCAGCTCCTCGACCAGCTGCCGGAGCCGGCCCCGCGCCGCCTCGACGTTCCTCGAGGTGAGGTCGACATGGCGGATGTCGGCTTCGCTCTCCGGGCCAACCACCTGCACGAACGTGCCATCACGCAGCTCGACCCGGGTCCGCAGCGCCGCATGCCGGTCGACGAGGAGCCGGACTGCCCGATCGAGGGCGTGAACGTCCAGCGGTCCGGAGACCGTCCAGCAACCGCCTAGGTTGAACTGCGTGGTGGACCCCAAGGCCTCCTGAGCGTACAGGATGCGCATCTGATCCGGGGTGAGCGGATGGACGCCGTCCGGACCCGCCACGCCGACCTCGGGCTCCTCACCCGCCGGGGACTGTTCCCGGTCCAGCAGGTCGGCCATCTCGGCAACGGTCGGCGACGCGAACACCTCGCGCAGGGTGAGGATCTTGCCCATCGCTTCATCGACCCGAGCGATCAGCCTCAGCGCGAGCAGCGAGTGGCCACCCAGCTGGAAGAAGTTGTCGTACGGCTGGACGTCGTCGACACCGAGGATGTCGGCCCAGATCCGTTGGAGCGGTGTGGTCGCGGCGTCGCGGCGCTCCTCGGTCCGGACAACGGCATCACTCGGCAGAGCGGGATCCGGCAGCCTGCTGGTCTCGACCTTGCCGTTCGGCGTCAACGGGATGCTCGGCACGCGCAGGAAGCGGCTCGGCACCTGATAGTGCGGCAGGTTGTCACGCAGGCGACGCCTGAGGGTCCGGTCCTCGATCGGGCGATTCGTGACGATGTAGGCGATGAGCTCGGTGGTGCCCTCACGGGACGTGTGGCCTGTGACGTGTGCGGCGGCCACCTCGTCTTGAGAGGTCAGGGCGTGCTCGACCTCAGCTGGCTCGACGCGAAATCCACGGACCTTGACCTGGTGATCGCGTCGACCACGGAACTCGACCTGTCCGTCCGGGCCGACCCGCCCGTAGTCACCGGTCCGATAGATCCGAGCGCCGCTGTCCGGTGACAGCGGATCGGGGACGAAGACCGTCGCCGTGACGCTCGGACGACGCAGATAGCCGCGGGCGACGCCCACGCCCCCGATGCAGATCTCGCCGACCCCTCCCGGAGGCACGGGCCTGAGCTCCTCGTCGAGGATCCACATGCTCGTCCCCGGGATGGGCCGCCCGATGGGCAGTACCTGGGCGTCGAGGGTCCCGTCCACCTCATACGTCGAGTTCGCCACGGTGATCTCGGTCGGCCCGTACTCGTTGACGACCGGGGTGTCCGGGTCGAGCGCCCGCCAGCGCTCGAGCGTCGACCGCGGGAAGCGGTCCGCCCCGACTACGAGGCGGCCGCACAGGGCCGAGGCCTCCGCCGCGGACAGCTGGGGCGCCAGCACATCCAGGTGGTGCGGTGTCAGCTTGATGAAGTTGTACGGTCCGCTGCGCACCAGCGCGGCACCAAGGTCACCGGGGTCGGTGCCCGCCGGCATCATATGGACCGTCTCCCCGAGCAGGAGCGGGCCGAACAGGTTCGGGATCACGACATCGAACGCGATCGAGGTGAAGACAGGTGCGCCGTTCCCCTGCCCGCTGTCGTACCCACGGGCACACCAGCGCACGAAGTTCGTCAGGCTGGCGCGCTCGATCATGACGCCCTTGGGTCTGCCGGTCGAACCTGAGGTGTAAATGACGTACGCGAGGCGTGCGCCGTCGACGCTCATCCCCGGGTAGTCGTCCAGGGTGCGGTCGGTGCCCGGCACCTCGCTGACGAGCACCGTGTGCTGTGCCCAGGCCGAGACCGCCCCGTCCGAACGATCGGTGATGATCACCCGCGGCACGGCGTCCTCGACGATGGTGGTCAGGCGTTCGCTGGGCAGGTCCGGGTCGAGCGGAAGATAGGCACAGCCCGCCAGCATCGTACCGAGCATGGCCGCAAGCATCTCGGGCCTGCGGGCCATGTAGATCGCCACCACGTCCTCGGCGCCAAGCCCGTGCCCGAGCAGGGCGTCGGCCACGCCCCTGGACTTGTCCAGCAGCTCGCGATAGCTCAGGCGGGCATCACCCTGAACGACCGCGAGCTGGTCGGGATACTCCACCGAGCCTCGGAAGATGTCGGAGAGCAGGTCCAAGCCCACCTCGCGCTCCTCGCCGACGCAGATCTCACGCATCCGCGGATCACGGAGCAGGTCCACCCGTCCCAACTCGCCGACGCTCAGCCCCCGGTGGTGAGCCATCGACGCCAGGACCTGAGCGAAGACCGCGCCGATCCGCTCGACCGACTCCGGGCGGAACTTGTCGGCGCGGTAGTTGAATCGCACGGCGAGCCCGGCGTTGCGCACCTGGACCGTGACGTCCAGGTCGAACCGCAGCGCCGGCTGACCACCGGCAATGGGCGTCGCCTCGATGCCGGGCAGCGCAAGCAGGTCGGCCTCGTCCCGCTCGATCTCGAACCAGGTTTGGAACAGCGACGCCGAGCCGTCATTGCTGCGCGAGGGATTCAGCGCGGCGACCACGTCGTTGAAGGGGGCGTTGGCGTACTGGAAGGCGTTCAGCGTAGCGTCACGCACACGCTCCAGGAACGCCTCGACCTTCAGCTGCGCGTCGACCCGCCCCGGAATGAGCACCGGGTTGAAGAAGAGCCCGATGACTTCATTCAGATCCGCCCGGTCCCGCGTCCCGACGGGCGTGCCGACGATGACGTCGGCCGCTCCCGTGAAGCGGGAGAGCGTCACCTCCAGCCCCGCCAGGGCAACCATGAACAGCGTGCTGCGCTGCTCACTGGCCATCGACCGCAATGCGTCGAAGGTCTGCGGGGGGATGGAGATCGAGTGGGTACCCATCCTCGCGCCGCCCACCGAGGGCGGATAGTCCACCGATAGCTCCGCCGGCCTGACCGTACTCAACATGTCCGTCCAGTACTCCACGGCCTGGGCCCGAGTGGAGTCGCAGCGCTCCGCCGCAGCGTACTCGGCGTAGGAGGACTCGAGCGGTACGAGCCCCGCAGCACCGGACCGTGCCGCCACGTACAAGTGCGACAGGTCGCGGGTGAAGATCGCCTGCGACTGTCCGTCGAAGACGATGTGGTGCACGACCACGTAGAGCACATGCGTCGACGGCCGCTCACGGACGAGCAGCAGGCGCATGGGCGGACCCACGCTGAGGTCGAACACTCGGTTCGTCACCTCATCCAGCAGTGCACGGGTGCGGTCGTGGACCTCGTCGTCCTGCACGCTCGCGAGGTCATGCTCGCTCCAGTCCAGCAGCGTTCCGCCGCCGGGCAGCGCCGCTGGCACGCCGTCCACCTCGGCGAACCGCTGTCCCAGCACCTCGTGCCGCTCGACCAACCGCTCGGCCGCCTCGCGGAGTGCGACCGTGTCGAGCTCACCCTGCAGGCGCCACCCGAAGGCTATGTTCCAGCCCGGCTTGTCGGGCTCGAACAGCTGGCTGATCCACATCCGCGTCTGCGCGTCGCTTAGAGCAACCCCGTGAGCCAGATCTGAACGCATCCGTCAGTACCTCCTCAGCTCGAAGTCGCGGTGTCGGAAGCACCACATCGACAGAATGAGAGTCCGGCCCGACCCGTCGGCGCCATCACGTCCGCTCCGTCTCGGCGAGGAGGACTTCCACCTGTGCGGTGAACTCGCCCAGCTGCGGCGTGTCGAACAGCGCCTTCGCCGGGACGTCGACGGCAAGCCGCCGACGGATGCCGCTCAGGATCCGGAAGGCCAACAGCGAATGTCCGCCAACCTCGAAGAAGTTCGTCTCCGCTGTGACGTGGGGTACCCCGAGCACATCGGACCAGATCCCGCTCACGGTGACCGCTGTGGACTCCGGGACGCCGGTCGGCGCGTCCGGCTGCGGCGCCGCCGGCGCGCTTTCCGCGTGGCGAGCGGCCAGCGCGGCGCGGTCGACCTTGCCGCGCGACGTCAGGGGCAAGGAGGTCAGGAACCGGAAGACGTGCGGAAGCGACCAGGATGGCAGCTGGCCCTCCAGGTGCGTCCGGACGCCGCCGGCGTCCACCTGGCTGCCCGATGTCGGATCGGTCACCAGGTAGGCGAGCAGCTGGCCCTCGGTCGTCGTCGACGGGACGACCGCCGCCCCCACCACACCTGGGAGCGAGGTCAGCTCCGCCTCGATGAGACCGAGGTCCACGCGATACCCGCGTACCTTCACCTCGAGGTCTCGTCGACCTCCGAAGACGATGCGGCCATCGCGCTCCTCGGTGCACAGGTCACCGGTGCGGTAGAGGCGGCCGCCCGGTGTGGACGCGTAGGGGTCCGGCCTGAACTTGTCTGCCGTGAGCCCAGCCTCACCGAGATAGCCCCACGCGACGCCGACGCCACCGATGCACAGCTCACCGGTGCTGCCAGAATCCTTCGGGTTCAGTTCGTCGTCCAGGATGCGCGTCGTCGTGCCGTCGATCGGGCTGCCGATCGGGACGTCGGACCGGGCGTCCTCTTCCTTCACCAGACACCAGGTGCTCGTGATGGTGGACTCGGTCACGCCGTAGCTGTTGATGAGCGGAATCCGGACGTCCCTGACCCACTTGGAGGCCAGCTCGGCGACCGCCACTTCGCCACCGATCACGACGAGCCGTACGTCCGCCAGGCCCGTGGTGAGCGACTCGGTGCCTTCGGCGGCCAGCTGGTGCCAGTAACTGGTCGGCAGGTTGAGCACGGTGATCCGGTGCTCCTGGGAGAACGCGATCAACTCATGGGGCGCGGGGACCGCATCGAGTGTGACCAGCGTGGCTCCGGCCGCAAGGGTGGGGTAGATCTCCTCGGCCGCGGCGTCGAAATCGATGGCGTGGAACTGCAGCACGCGGTCCTGTGACGTCAGCTCGCACGCATCGCGCAGCGCGCGCGTGTGTGCCGCGAGTCCGCGATGACCGACCGCGACCAGCTTGGGCCGGCGCGTGGTTCCGGAGGTCGGGATGACGTACGCCAGCGCGTCCTCTCCGCCGGCAGATCGGTGACGCTCAGCGTCAGCGCCGTCTCCGCCGCGCAGGGCTTCGTCGTACCGGACGAGAGCCCGCCCGCCCCTGGGGATATCGCCTGGCTCACGGTCTGTGAAAATCGTTCGAACGGAGCACTCGGCCAGCCACGTCCCCACCATGTCGGCGGACACTGCGGTGTCGATGGGCAGGTACGCGGCGCCTGCCGCCATGATCGCCAGCACCCCCGCGGGCAGATGAGGACGGCTCAGCGCCATCGCCACCACATCGCCCTCACGAACTCCCACTCGCTGAAGCGCGGTGGCGACCGTTTCCGCCGCCGAGATGAGCTCTGCGTAGGTCATCGCCCCTTCCGGGCTGCTGACCGCGACCGCGTCCGGAGACGCCGACGCAACATCGTGGATCGTCTCGAGAGCCGCGCTCAACGCCGAGGCCCCCCACCGAGCGCGGCCCGCACCGACGCCGGCCGCATGTCGGTCCAGACCGTGTCGACATGGTCCAGGCACTCGGCCCGCGTACCCTGCTTCCCCTCGGCATGCCACCCGGCCGGACGCTCACGACCAATCCACCAGATCGAGTACTGACCCTCGTCGTTCACCACGACTTCGTACTGAACCGAATCCTCAGGCTCGCTACCAGCCATTGCGTTGCTCTCCTCTCCAATCGCTGCGGCGGGCCACGGATACCGCTCGACGCGTTCCGCGACACGAGAGAGAGGGCCGACCTGCAACAGAAACGTGACCCTTAGGGAAGCCGCGGCCTTCAGGAGGAGCTTCCCAGGTCAGAGGCAGTGTGATGCCCGAGATTCGCTGTCGCGGTCGGTACTCGCCTGGAGCGTTTCGAGGCCTTCGGGGCGCAGGGTATCCAGCACATTGCCGTTCTCGTGGGAGACGGTGTCGGAACTGATGCGCGTACCTCCGAAATGAAGCCTGAGCTGCTCCTCTACCAGCTGGTCGAGGGTTATCGGAGGCTTGGGTGCCGCTGGCCTGGGTGGCCACGCCGCGATCTATACAGACAGACAGGCAGGCGAGTACTCAATTCAACGTTGTCACGGTGCGCGAACCCCTTCCATTGATCCGCTGACACCAGCATGCAAGCGAGCGGGCGTGAGTGTCTTGTCTTTTTGCGCACACTTGTTGCCGTTTCCTGCACGTAGCCTTGTTCAACCTGAAATCGCAGGTCACGGACGCGGTCGCGAAGCGCGCTACCTGATCGACAGTCGAACAGCTCACACCGGGCCGCGCCGCCCCCCTGACCGGCGCATCGAAGTCCGGCGCGGTGGTCTTCGCCTCGCTGGCCTGCGCCGGTTTCCTGTGCTCGGGCCTCGGCAGCCAGCTGGCACCGCTCATCGCACGCCTGGCGGGCCGCAGCGAGCGCGCGGTGCTGGCAAGCCTTGGGACCGGCACCGGCGGCCTGCTGCTCCTCGCCGCCACCGCCACATCCACCGGCGCACCCGCGACGGCCCTGGCGGCCACCGGCTACGGCGTGGTGTACCTCGGCCGCGGCCTCGCCGGCCCGAGCGAGAACGACCTCCTGCACCGCCGTGTCACCCGTGCGGGCCGCGCCACCGCCTTGTCCGTCCAGTCTCTCGCCCTGCAACTGGCCGGCGCTGCTCATCGGTGTCCTGCCGCCCGGCCCGGCCCCCTGGCTGCCGGCCGGCACCGTACTGCTCACAGCAGCCCTCCTGTGGATCCGCCGCGGCGAACCCCCTCCCGCGACCGCCACGGCGACGGCGGCGGCCCGGCACACCGCGGTGCCGCCCCGTCCAAGGACGGATGCCCCTCCCCGCCGGCCGCGCACCGCTGGTGACCGCGCCGCCGGGGGCTACCGCCGGGCGGCGAGAGCCTGCTCGTCGTAGACCGTTATCTCGCGATGTGCCGCTCGGCCGCCGCGGCGCCCGAACCGCTCCTTGGTGCGCTCGACGATCGTGTACAGCGTCGGCACCAGGACCAGGGTGAGCAGGGTGGAGGACACCAGGCCGCCGATCACGACGATGGCCAGGGGCTGGGAGATGAACCCTCCCGACCCGGTCAGGCCCACCGCCATCGGGGTCAGCGCGCAGATCGTGGCGATCGCGGTCATCAGGATCGGCCGCAGTCGCCGCCGGCCGCCCTCCACGACCGCCTCCACCACGCCCAGCCCCTGCTCGCGGTACTGGTTGATCAGGTCGATCAGCACGATCGCGTTGGTCACCACGATGCCGATCAGCATGAGCATGCCGATCAGCGCCGGCACGCCGAGCGGGGTGCCGGTGAGGCGCAGCAGGCCGATGGCGCCGGTCGCCGCGAACGGGATGGACACCAGCAGGATCAGCGGCTGGGCGAAGCTGCGGAAGGTCGCAACCATGATCATGAAGACGATGGCGATGGCGGCCAGCATCGCCAGGCCGAGCTGGGAGAACGCCTCGTTCTGGTCCGCGCTCACCCCGCCGATGCTGTAGGCGACCCCGGCGGGCAGGGTCAGCGACCGCATCCGCTCGGTGATCTTGGCGGTGACGGCGCCCAGGTCGCTGGCCTCGGCCGCGGCCGACACCGAAGCGGTGCGGTCGCCGTCCTTGCGCGTGATCTGCGTCGGCCCGGCGACCTGGCGCACCTGCGCCACGCTGGACAGCTTCACCATCCCCGCGGCCGTGGGCAGGCGGAGCCCCCGCACCGCGGCCAGATCGTCGGGCGCCCCGGCGCCGGCGCGCAGGATGACGTCGCTGGTGCGGCCGTCCAAGGTGAGCCGGCCGATGGTGGCGCCGCGGAACGCCTGCGCGACGCTCTGCCCGATGCCCGCCTCGGTGAGGCCCGCGGCCGCCGCCTTGCGCCGGTCGACCTTGACCTCCACCCGAGGCGCGCTGTCCTCCAGGTTGGAGGACACATCGCGCAGCCCGTCGATGCCGCGCATCGCCGAGGCCACCGCGTCGGCGCCCGACCGCAGCGCCGCCAGGTCGGGGCCCTGCAGGGTCACCTCGGCGCGGTCGGAGGCGAACCCGCCGCCCTGCCCGCCGACGGTCACCTCCCCCACGCCGCTCAGCCCCGCCAGCCGGTCGCGCAGCGTCTTCTCCAGCGCGGCGGCGTCGCCGCCCTCGGCGACGGTCACCGAGTAGGACGCCCGGTCGGCCGAGCCGCCCACCCCGCCGGCGAAGGTGCCGCCCGACCCCACGTTGACCTGGTAGGAGGCGACCTCGCCGATGGAGGACAGCACCCGTTCGACCTTCTTGGCCGCCGCGTCGGTGGTGGCCAGGTCGGTGCCGGCCGGCATCTTCTGGGTCAGGTTGACGGTGTCGTTGCCCGAGGAGTCGATGAAGTTGGTCTTCAGCCCCGGCGCCAGCCCCAGCGTCCCGGCGAACACCAGCAGGCCGGCGACGAGCGTGACCAGGCGGTGGCGGGTGGCGAAGCGCAGCACCGGCAGGTACATGCGCTGCAGCGGGCTGCGCAGCTCCTTGGCCTCGGCCTCCGCCCGCACCCGCAGCGCCTCCTGCGGCGACAGGCGCGGCGTCTTGAGGAACCAGTACGCCAGGACGGGGATGACGGTCAGCGACACCAGCAGCGAGGCCAGCAGCGCCACCGTCACCGTGATCGCGAACGGGGCGAAAAGCTGGCCGATCATGCCGCCGACGAAGGCGATCGGCAGGAACACCGCCACCGTGGTCAGGGTGGAGGCCGTCACCGCGCCGCTCACCTCGCGCACCGCGGCCAGCACCGCCTCGCGTTTGGGCTCGCCGTAGCCCAGGTGCCGCTTGATGTTCTCCAGCACCACGATCGAGTCGTCCACCACCCGGCCGATCGCGATGGTCAGCGCGCCGAGGGTGAGCAGGTTCAGCGAGTAGTCCCCCGCCCACAGCGCGATCAGCGCGATGACCACCGACATCGGGATGGACACCGCGGTGACCAGCGTCGAGCGCAGCGACAGCAGGAACAGCAGGATGACCAGCACCGCGAAGACCAGGCCGAGCAGCCCCTCGGTGGACAGGTCCTCGATCGAGCGCTCCACGTAGGGGGCCTGGTCGAACACCACGGTGATCGCGGCGGCGTCGCCCAGCGCCCGGGTGAGCCCGGGGAGCTTGGCGCGCACGTCGTGGGAGATGCGCACGGCGTTGCCGTCGGGGGTCATGGTCAGCGACATGCCGAGGCTCGGCGTGCCGTTGGTGCGGGTGATGGTGGTGGCGTCGGCCGGCTTCTCCTCGACGGTGGCCACCTCGCCGAGCTTGACCGGCTTGGGCTTGGGCGCCGCCGCGGCGCCCGCCGGTCCGCTCGCCCCGGCGCGCTGTCCTCCGGCGGGGCCCGCCTGTCCCCCGGCGCCGCCCGCGGCATCGGCGCCGCCGGGCCCGCCCTGTCCGGCGGCCGGGGTCTGGGCCTGCGCCGCCGGCGCCTGCGGGGTCAGGTACAGCTCGCGCAGATCCTCCACCGAGGAGATGCGCCGCCCGATCTGCACGGTGAGCGTCTTGCCGTCCTCGGTGAGGCTGCCGGCCGGGATGGGCGTGCCGTTGGCCCGCAGCACCTCGGGGATCGACAGCGGAGACACCCCGTGCAACGCCATGCTGAGCAGGTTGGGAGTGATGACGACCGTCCGCTCGCGCGCCCCCGTCACCGACACCTCCCGCACGCCGGTGAGGCCCCGCAGCTCGGGCACCGCGATGCGGTCCAGCTTGTCGGCCATGGCGCGCTGGTCGCCGCCGTCGCCCACCGCGAGCACCATCACCGGGATGTCGTCGGTGTTGCCCGCCACGACCGTCGGCTCCACCCCGGCCGGCAGGCGCCCGCTCAGCCGGCCGACCGCCTGCTGCAGCTTGGCCACCGCCGCCTCGATGTCGGTGCCGTACTCGAACGACACCTGGATCTGCGCCATCCCCTCACGGGAGGTGGAGATCACCTCGGTGACGCCGGCGATGCCCTGGAAACCGCTCTCGATCGGCTTGGTGACCTGCTCCTCGACGATGTCGGGAGCCGCGCCGGCGTACGGCGCCACCACGAACGCCCCGGGGAACGACAGCGAGGGCAGCAGCTGTTGCTTCAGCGAGGGGATCGCGAAGGCACCGAACGCGCTGATCACGACCGCCACCAGGATGACGAGGCTGCGGTTGGCGAGGCTGAGCCTGGCCAGAGCGGTCATGGGCGTGGACCTTCCGGTTGCGGGAGAAGAAGCCAAAAGTTTCCGGCAATGCTAACACTTCGCGTAGAACGAATATTTAGCGCTGCCATGAACTCCTGGTAACCTGACCGGGCCCGCGCGGAAGGTGAAAGTGGACGACAGAGAAGAGCTGATCGCTCGGATCGGCGAGGCGCAGCACGCCCTGGGACGCGCCTTCTCCCACGACCGCTCGCTGCCGCTGCTGGCCCTCAACCTCACCATGCAGCAGCTCAAGGTCGCCCTGATCCTGTCCGGCAGCGGCTCGGCCTCCGGGCAGGAACTCGCCGCCGCCCTCGGCACCGGTCTTGGCACCGTCACCGGCATCGTCGACCGGCTCGTCGCCCAGGGCCTGGTCACCCGCCGCGAGGACCCCGCCGACCGCCGCATCCGCCGCGTTGAGCTCACCGACGCCGGACGGCGCATGACCGAGGAGCTCGTCGACGCCGGACTGGCCGGCTACCGGCGCCTGCTCGACCGGCTGGACACCGCCACCCTGCGCAGCCTGGACGAGGTGATGACCAAGCTCCGGGCGGCCGCCGCCGAGTTGTACGGCCCCTGCTGAGCCGGCCCGCCCGCCGCTGGTAGCTTCGGGCCCCATGCACACTGGGGACGACACCACCCGCCCGGCGCCCGGCGGGCACCTCCAAGCCCTGTTCTCCCTGGCCGGCCGCACGGCCCTGGTCACCGGCGGCAGCTCCGGCATCGGGCTGGCCATGGCCGAGGCGATCGGCCGCGCGGGCGCCGCCGTCGTCATCGTCGCCCGCCGCAGGCCCGAGCTGGAGGCCGCCGCCGAACGCCTGCGCGGCCACGGCGTCCCGGTCGCCGTCCTTTCCGCCGACCTCGGCGACCCGGGCCAGGTGCGCCGGGTGTGCGACCAGGCCGCCGGCTTCTTCGGCGAGATCGACATTCTGGTCAACGTCGCCGCCAACAACATCCGCCGGCCCATGCACGAGCTCACCCCCGAGGACTACGAGGCGACGATGCGCCTCAACATCACCGCCCCCTACACCCTGGGCCAGCACTTCGGCCCCCGCATGGCCGCGCGCGGCTGGGGGCGCATCATCAACGTCGGCTCCCAGCAGTCGATCAGCGCCTTCGGCGACAGCGGCGCCTACGGGGTCAGCAAGGCCGCCGTCACCGGGCTCACCCGCTCGCAGGCCGAGGCGTGGTCACCCCACGGGGTGCGCAGCAACACCGTCGTGCCCGGGTTCGTGCTCACCCCTCTCACCGAGCCCGCCCAGGCGATCCCCGGCCGGGTGGAGGCCCTGGCCGCGCGTTCCATGGTGGGCCGCAACGGCGAGCCGTCCGACTTCGCCGGCATCGCGGTGCTGCTGGCGAGCGACGCCGCCGAGTACATCACCGGTCAGACGATCTGCGTCGATGGCGGCTTCTCGGTTCATTGACCCGACCATCCGGCTTTACAAAGTAAGTCACAGGGACGGGATTTGACCTGGAGCGTGGTCCAGGAACGACTATGGGAGGCGCCGGAAACCCCCGACGCCGGCGCCACCGCCAGAGCATCGAGGAGGACCAGCCATGAAACAGCGCACCCTCGGCCGGAGCCTGACCGTCTCCGCTCTCGGACTCGGCTGCATGGGAATGAGCGAGTTCTACGGGCAGGGCGACGACGGCGAGTCCACCGCGACCCTCCACCGGGCGCTGGACCTCGGCGTCACCTTCCTTGACACCGCCGACATCTACGGCCCGTTCACCAACGAGCGCCTGGTCGGCGCCGCGATCGCCGGGCGCAGGGACCAGGTCGTCCTCGCCACCAAGTTCGGAATCGAGCGCCGGCCCGACGGCACGCGCGTCGGCGTCAACGGCCACCCCGACTACCTGCGCAAGGCCTGCGACGCCTCGCTCCAGCGGCTCGGCGTCGACCACATCGACCTGTACTACCAGCACCGCGTCGACCCCTCGGTGCCGATCGAGGACACCTGGGGCGCCATGGCCGAACTGGTCGCCGCCGGCAAGGTGGGCCACCTCGGCATCTCAGAGGCCGCCCCCGACGTGGTGCGCCGCGCCCACGCCGTCCACCCGATCACGGCCGGACAGTACGAGTACTCCCTGTTCACCCGGGACATCGAGGACGAACTGCTCCCGCTGTTCCGCGAGCTCGGCATCGGCCTGGTCGCCTACAGCCCGCTCGGCCGAGGCTTCCTCACCGGCGCGATCACCAGCACCGACCAGCTGGGCCCGCAGGACTTCCGCGCCTCCAACCCGCGCTTCCAGGGCGAGAACTTCACCGCCAACCGCGCGCTGGCCGCGGGAGTGGAGCAGATCGCCCGCGACAAGGGCGTCACCCCGGCCCAGCTGGCCCTGGCCTGGGTGCTGGTGCAGGGCGAGGACGTCGTGCCCATCCCCGGCACCAAGCGGCGCGCCTACCTGGAGCAGAACGTCGCCGCGCTCGACATCGCGCTGACGCGCGAAGAGCTGGCGTTGCTGGAGAAGGCCGCCCCCAAGGGCGCCGCCGCCGGAGCCCGCTACCCCGCGGCCACCCTCCCCCGCATCACCTCCTGAACCCGCCGCGGCCGCGGCCCCCGCCAACTCCGCCAACCCCGCCAACCCCGCTCACCCTCCCGGCCCGCGGAGCGGGGCAGGCGGGGTCTTCTAGCGGGTGGTGGCCGGAGGGTCGTACTCGACGCGGGTGAGAAAGAAGTGCCGGACGTCCTCGGCGAGCAGTTCCGGCACCTCCATCGCGGCGAAGTGACCGCCACGCCGGAACTCCGACCAGTGCCTGATGTCGTACAGCCGCTCGGCCAGCGGCCGGACGGGCTGGGTGATGTCGTGCGCGAACACCGCCACGCCGACCGGCACCGGGCACGGCGGCGTTCCCCGCGGAGTGTCGTGGTGCAGCCGCGCCGAGGAGGCCGCGGTGGCGGTCAGCCAGTACAGCGAGATGCCGGTGAGCATCCGCTCGTCGCTGACGGGAGAGTCGGGGCCGGTCCACTGGGCGAAGCGCTCGGCGATCCAGACCAGCTGGCCGACCGGCGAGTCGGTCAGCGCGTAGCCGATGGTCTGCGGAGTGAGGGCCTGCAGGGCCTGGTACGGCGGACGGTTCGCCATCATCCGCCGGACCTTGTCCAACCGGGCTTCGTCGGTCTGCGACAGCTCGATGTCGGCGTCCGGCACCGGCCGGGTCGGCAGGAAGTTGACGTGCACCCCGACGACCCGCTCGGGTGCCACCGCACCGAGCGCCATGGAGATGCCCGAGCCGAAGTCGCCGCCCTGCGCGCCATAGCGTTCGTACCCGAGCCGGCGCATCAGCTCGGCCCAGGCCCGCGCGACCCGGACGATGTCCCAGCCGCGCTCGCGGGTCGGCCCGGAGAAGCCGTACCCCGGGATCGACGGGATCACCAGGTGGAAGTCGCGCGACAGCGGCTCGATCACGTCGAGGAACTCCAGGAACGACCCGGGCCAGCCGTGGGTGAGGACCAGCGCCAGCGCGTCGGGCTTGGAGCACCGGACGTGGACGAAGTGGATGTTCTGCCCTTCGATCTCGGTGGTGAAGTGCGGAAGCTCGTTGAGCTCGGCCTCGTGCCGGCGCCAGTCGTAGCCGGTGCGCCAGTATTCGGCCAGTTCCTTGAGCCGCGCCAGGGGGAAGCCGTAGTCCCACCCGGCGCCGGCGACCTCGTTGGGCCAGCGGGTGCGGGAGAGCCGGTCGGCCAGATCGTCGAGATCGGCCTGGGGGATGGCGATGCTGAACGGCTTGATCATGGTCTCTCCTCTGGAGGCGTTCATTCGGCAACCGAATGTTTGAGGCACTAACGTTTGCCTGTCGAACGATAGCACGGTCATTAGTGCGCCGAACGATTCGTTAGACTCAGCCCCATGGAGAACCCCTCCGAGGAGACGCCCCCCCGCTGGGAGGGCCTGCCCAGCCGGCTGCTCGGCCGGACCGCCGACCACGCGCGCCGTCTGGTCGGCGAGGCGTTCTCCTCCGTCGGCGCCCGCGGCTACCACTACCGCCTGCTGGCCACACTGGAGGAGTTCGGCCCGGCCAGCCAGGCCGCTCTGGGCCGCCGTAGCGGCATCCACCTCAGCGACATGGTCGCGGCGATCAACGAACTCACCGAGCGGGAACTGGTCGAGCGCGCCCCGGACCCCTCCGATCGGCGGCGCAACATCATCTCGCTGACCGCCTCGGGCAGGCGGCAACTGCGGCGGCTGGAGAAGCGGCTGGCCGAATGCCAGGACCAACTGCTGGCGCCGCTGTCACCCGAGGAGCGACAGCGGCTGGTCGAGCTGCTGTCCAGACTGTCGGACCACCACGACCGCCGGACAGGCACCCTCATCGAGCCGTGACCCGCGACGGCCTCGGGCATCGGCGCCAAACGTCCCTCCCGCCTAGCTAGTGCGCCGTCCACGAACGTTCACCGGCTTGGGCGCCGTAGCAGGCGCGGGCATCGCCGTACCACGACCCGCCGACCCGGCGCCGATCACTACAGCCCGTGACCGGGGGCGGAGAGCCGCGCCCGGTGAACGTACGCGGTCACCGCACCAGGCCGCACTCGCCTGGCCGGGGCCACGGCCGGCGACTAGTGGCCGCGGCGCCGAACCGCGGCGCCGAACCGCGGTGCCGAAGCGGGGCGCCGTTCAGGGCCGGTGGCCGCCGAGAAGGCGGGCGGCGCGGGCCAGGGTCTCGCGGACGTTGGGCTCGCCGGTCAGCTCCATCGCCTCCTGGACGCGCAGCCAGCGCAGCGGCGCCTCGGGGTTCTCCGGCCGGGCGGCGTCAGGGGTGCCGGTCGCCAGCAGGAACCGCAGGTCGGCGTGCTCGTGGGCCGGTTCGCGGGGGCTCGGCGTCACCGGCACGATCACCAGGTGGGCGATCTCGGCGGCGGAGCCGGGCGGCCAGGGCCGCAGGTCGGCCAGGCCGGTCTCCTCCGCGCCCTCGCGCAGCGCCACGGCGAGCGGGTCGCTCTCGCCGGGATCGGCGTGCCCGCCGACCTGCAGCCACGCCCCCTGGCGCGCGTGCCATCGCAGCAGCACCCTGCCGGTGGGCGGGTGCAGGATCAGCGCCGACACCGTCACGTGCAGGGCGGTCGAACGGCCCCACGGATCACCGGTCGCGGCCAGCGCGCGCGTCCGCTCCAGGTCGGCGGCCTCCAGCGCGGTCGAGGGCCGGTAACGCGCCAGCGCCCCGACCAGCGCCCCGGCCGGCGGATCGGCCGGCGCCCCGCTCGGCGGATCGGAAAGCTCCACGTCCTCGCCCATGCCCTGCCCCCGTACCTCACCAGGGATGGTGCGCGGCCCGCGCCACCGCCCCCGCGCCGATGCGTCCCGCCGAGGCTCGCACATCGCCGGCGGCCCCGGCAACCGGATCACCTTCGCGGCGGACGGCACGCCGCCTGGCGCGGCCGATCGCCTCGGCCATGACTCCCAGCCGCCGGTGACCAGGGCCGTGCGGCCGGCCGGCGGCCGACCATACGGCGTCACCCACCGTCACCCGGCGTCCGCCGGGGCGCAGGCGGCGGCGCGGGACAGCAGCAGGGTGCGCTCGCGGTCGTTGCGGGTGAGCGCGGCGGCGCGCTGGAACTCCTCGCGCGCCTCGGCGGTCCTGCCCAGCCGGAACAGCAGGTCGCCGCGCACGCTGGGCAGCAGGTGGTAGCCCTTCAACGCCGGATCGGCGGCCAGCTCCTCCACCAGCGCGAGCCCCGCCTCGGGTCCGAAGGCCATGGCCAGGGCGACCGCGCGGTTCAGCTCCACCACCGGGGAGGGCACCTGCCGCACCAGCGTCTCGTACAGCGCGGCGATGCGCCCCCAGTCGGTGTCACCGGCCCGGCCGGCGCGGGCGTGGCAGGCGGCGATCGCCGCCTGCAGCGTGTAGGGGCCCGGCGCCCCGCCGGTCCCCCCGCCGGTCGCCTCGGCGCGCTCCAGCGCCGCCAGCCCGCGTCCGATGGCGGCGCGGTCCCACCGGCCGCGGTCCTGCTCCAGCAGCAGCACCGGCTCCCCCGACGGGCCGACCCGCGCCGCCGAGCGGGACGCCTGGATCTCCATGAGCGCGACCAGACCGTGGACCTCCGGCTCGCGGGGCATCAGCCCGGCCAGGACGCGGCCCAGCCGCAACGCCTCATCGCACAGCGCCGGCCGCATCCAGTCGTCCCCGGCGGTCGCGGTGTACCCCTCGTTGAAGATCAGGTAGATGACCTCCAGCACCGACGACAGCCGGCCGGCCAGCTCGGCGCCGGCGGGCACCTCGAAGGGGACGCGGGCGTCGGACAGGGCGCGCTTGGCCCGCACGATGCGCTGTGCCACGGTCGCCTCGCCGGTCAGGAACGCGCGCGCGATCTCCTCGGTCCTCAACCCGCCCAGAAGGCGCAGGGTGAGCGCCACGCGCGCCTCGGTGGACAGCACCGGATGGCAGGCGGTGAACACAAGGCGCAGCATGTCGTCCTCGATGCCGCCGTCGAGGGAGTCCTCCAGCGCGGCCAGGGCCGCGTCGTCGTCCCGCCCCTCGGTGAGCAGCTCGTGGCCGAGCTCCTCCACCTTGCGCGCGAGGCGCTCGCGCCGGCGGATCAGGTCGATCGCCCGCCGCCTGCCGACGGCCATCAGCCAGGCGCCGGGGTTGTCCGGCACGCCCTCGCGCGGCCACTGCTCCAGCGCGGCCACCAGGGCGTCCTGGGCGAGCTCCTCGGCCACGCCGATGTCGCGCACGACGCGGGCCAGGCCGGCCGTCACCCGAGCCGACTCGGCCCTCCACACCTGGTCGATCGCCCGATGAGCCTGCGAAACCGCCATGGCGACCAATCACAGCATCTTCCCCGCCACCCCCGCAAACCGGCTCCCCTTCGGCGTCCCGCGGGCCTTCTCCGACGGGCGTCAGGACCACGGCCCGCCGGGCTGCGGCGTGGACATCATCTGCTCGACCAGGCAGGTGGTGTGCTTGGCGTAGCGGAACAGCGGGTGGGCCAGCACCTCCCGCAGGAACGGCAGGCCGGTGCGCAGGCCGGGCCCCTCCAGGAGGGTCTCCTCCAGCGCCCGGTCGGCGCGGGCCAGCGCCTGGGCGCGCGTGGGCGCCCACACCGCCACCTTGGCGATCAGCGGGTCGTAGTCGGCGGTGATCCGCGTCCCGGCCGAGGCGTGGGTGTCCACCCGGGTGAACGGCCCGCCCGGCGGCACGAACCGCTCGATCAGCCCCGGCGTGGGCAGGAACCCCCGGGCCGGGTCCTCGGCGTTGACCCGGCACTCGATGGCCACCCCCGAGGGCGCGATGTCCTGCTGCCGCAGCGTCAGCCGGCGCCCGGCCGCGACGAGGATCTGCTCGCGCACCAGGTCCACGCCGGTCACCATCTCGGTGATGGGATGCTCGACCTGCAGGCGGCAGTTGACCTCGATGAAGTAGCAGGTCCCGTGCTCGTCCAGCACGTACTCGAAGGTGCCGGCGCCCACGTACCCAGCGGCGCGGGCCGCGCGCACGGTCAGCTCCCCCAGGTGCTCGACGGTCGCCGCGGGGAGGTTCGGCGGCGGGGTCTCCTCGATCAGCTTCTGGCGGCGCCGCTGCACCGAGCAGTCACGCGCGCCCAGGTGCACGACGTTGCCGTGGCCGTCGGCGAGGATCTGCACCTCCACGTGCCGCGCCGCGTCCAGGTACTTCTCCACGTACACCCGCGGGTCGCCGAACAGCGTCTGGGCGTCGCGGCGGGTCGCCGCGTACGCCCGGGCGAAGTCGCCGCGTTCGTGCACCACGGTCATCGCCCGGCCGCCGCCGCCCGCCGAGGCCTTGATCACGACGGGGTAGCCGACGGAACCGGCGACACGGGCGGCCTCGGTGGCGCCCCCGGCCGGGTCCGCGCCGCCGGGCAGCACGGGCAGCCGGGCCTCCACGGCGAAGCGCCTGGCCGACACCTTGTCGCCCAGGCGGGCGATGACCTGCGGCGTGGGGCCGATCAGGGTCAGGCCGTGCGCCTGGCAGATCTCGGCGAACTCGGCGCTCTCCGACAGGAACCCGTACCCGGGGTGGACGGCGTCCGCGCCGGTCTGGAGCGCGGCGGCGACGATCGCGGCCGAGTTGAGGTAGCTGCGCCGCGGCGCGGCCGGCCCGATCTGGACGGCCTCGTCGGCCAGGCGCACCGCCGCGGAGTCGCGGTCCGCCGTGGAATGGGCGACCACCGTGCGGATCCCCATCTCGCGGCACGTCCGGAGCACGCGCAGGGCGATCTCGCCCCGGTTGGCGATCAGAACTGTGGTGAACATGGCGCTCCAGCGTGCTCGGAGGTGTGGGGACCGGCCGTCAGGGGAGGTCAGGGGCCCTCGTGCGGGACCAGGGACAGCAAGGGCTCCTCGTATTGCACCGGGGCGCCGTCGGCGGCGACGATCGCGCGGACGCGGCCGCCGCGCTCGGCCTGGACGGCGTTCATGAGCTTCATGGCCTCGACGATCCCGACCTGCTGGCCGGGTTCCACGATGTCGCCGACCTCGACGAACGGCGGCCCCCCGGGCTCGTGGGCCCGGTAGAACGTGCCGACCATCGGCGAGGTGACCACGACCGCGCCGTCCACGGCGGCCGGGTCGCCAAGGCCCTCACCGGGCCTCTCCCCCCGCTCCGCCCCGTCCGGGGACCCGCCGCCGTGCCGGGCGTGCCCGCCGGTGCCGTTCTGACGCGCGTCCGGCGCGCCCGGGACGGGGACGTGCTCCCCCGCCCCGCGCGCCGCCGCCCACTCCACGGCGACGGCCAGCGTGGCGGTGGAGACGGTGATGCTGCGCAGCGGCGCGGAGCCCGCGCCGGCCAGCCGGGCGGCGTGGCGGACCACCCAGTCCAGCACGCGTTCCCCCTCGTCCTGCGGTGTGGGTTCGGCTGTCATGCGTGTCCTCCTTCGACGGGCACCGCGTCGCGGTGCGGCGCGGACGTGCCGGCGCCCTGCCGGCGCGCTGCCGGCGGGACCGCCGCCGCGTGGCGCCCGGACCGGCGTGGCCGGGTGTGGCCCGGTGCCGCCGGCCGGGGCCTGGCGCTAGGCGAGTCCGAAACGGCGGAAGCGGCGCCTTCGCGCGGCCACCAGGCCGGCGGGATCAACGCGCGCCAGCTCGTGCAGCGTCGCGGTGACGGCGCCGCCGAGCAGCCGGGCGGTGAGCGCGGGGTCGCGGTGGGCGCCTCCGTCGGGCTCGGGGATCACGGCGTCGACGACGCCCTGTCCGAGCAGGTCACGGGCGGTCAGGCGCAGCGCGCCCGCGGCGTGCGGCGCGGCGGCCGGGTCGCGCCACAAGATCGCCGCACAGCCTTCTGGGCTGATCACCGAGTAGACGGCGTTGCCCAGCGCCAGCACCCGGTCGGCCACGGCCAGGGCGAGCGCGCCGCCGCTGCCACCCTCCCCGGTGACCACGGCGACCACGGGGACCGGCAGGGCGGACATCAGGCGCAGGTTCTCGGCGATGGCGTGCGCCTGCCCGCCCTGCTCGGCCTCGACCCCGGCGTGCGCGCCCGGGGTGTCGACCAGCGTGACCACCGGCAGGCCGAGCTTGCCGGCCAGCCGCATCAGCCGGGCGGCCTTGCGGAACCCCGCCGGGGAGCCCATGCCGAACCTGCGGGCGACCAGCTCGCGGGTGTCGTGGCCCTTCTGGTGGCCGATCAGCATGACCGGCACGCCCTCCAGCCGTCCGACGCCGCCCACGATGGCCGGGCAGTCGCCCGACATCCGGTCGCCATGCAGCTGCTGGAAGTCCTCCAGCAGATGGCAGGCGTAGTCCAGAGTGGTGGGGCGGCCGGGGTCGCGGGCCAGGGCGACGCTCTGCCAGCCGTCCCGCACGGGCAGGTCGGCCGCGTCACGCACCAGGTGGGGGGCGCTGTCGCGCCACGCCCCCGGAATGGGACGGCCGTCCTCGGCCCAGGCGGCGGCCGACAGCAGGTGGGTCAGCGCCGGACGCAGTCCGGCGCGCGGGCGCACGCCGTCGACCAGGCCGCCGGCCAGGAGCGTCTCGGCGGTCTGGAAGCCGTCGGGCAGGCGCTGTCCCATGGTGCCGGCGATGACGCGCGGCCCGGCGAAGCCCATGTGCGCTCCCGCCTCGGCGAGGATGACGTCGGCCAGCGTGGCGTAGGAGGCAGCGACGCCGCCGTAGGTGGGATCGGTCACGACCGTGACGGTGAGCAGGCCGGCCTGGTCCAGGTCGGCCAGCGCCTGAGCGGTCTTGGCCATCTGCATCAGGGCCAGCGCGCCCTCCTGCATCCGCGCGCCTCCCGAGGCGGTCACCACCACCAGGGGCCTGCGCGTGGACAGGGCGTGCTCGGCGGCGGCGGTGATGCGCTCACCGACGGCGCATCCGAGGCTGCCGCCCATGAAGGCGAAGTCCATGACGGCGGCGACGACGGGGTGGCCGTGCAGGGACGCCGAGACGCACACCACCGCCTCCGGCAGGCCGGTGTCTCTGCGCGCCTGCGCGAGGCGGGCCGCATAGGGGCGGGTGTCGGTGAACTCCAGCGGGTCGGACAGGGTGGCCGCGGCGGCCGGCGCGCTCGTGGAGCCGGGGTCGAACAGCTGGTCCAGCCGTTCGGGCGCGCCCAGCCGGTCGTGGTGGCCGCAGCCGGCGCACACCCGCAGGTTCCTGCGGTGGTGCACCCCGTAGACCGGGTCGTGGCAGCCGGCGCAGCGGATCCACGGCGAGGACGGCGAAGACTGTGAGGACGGCGAGGACGGGGCGTCCGGCTCGACGGCGGTCACGCGGCGCTCCCGAAGCTCCCGGCGCCCCCGGCTCCCGTCCCGCGCTCGCCGCCCACCATCGTGATCGCCACCCGCCTGAGCCCTCCGTCTCCCCCTGCGCTGCCGCCACCGGCCACGGGCGGACAGGACGGGACGATGGCGCGCGGCGACGGAGTGGCGGGGGCCGCCGTGCCGGCCGGGCGGGCCGCGTCAGCCGCGCCGGACGCCGGGCCGGTGGCGCGGGGCGCGGGCGTCGCCGGGGCGGCGGCCGAGTGGGCGTGTGGTCGCATGTGCATTCCTCCCCTGACCTTCGGGGGGTGGGCCGGACGCGGTGCGCGGCGGACCTCTCTGACGGCAACGATGCGCCCGGCCGCTGGTCGGCCGCTGGGAAGGCGCTGGAGGCGCTCTGGTCCGCGGGCGAGACTCCCGCCGCGCAAGGGGCCGGGCGACGGCTCGAGCGACCCCGGACCGAGGGCCTGCGCGGCGTCCGGCGATCACTCTCATCCGCGCGCCGGAGCCCGCGCCCGATACTTCCGCCCGACACCTTCGCGCGGTGCGTCCTGGAGGCGCGGACCAGGAGGGCCGCTATAGGGACATAAGCGGCTTTGTCATATTAAAGGCGGACCGAGTGTCGGACCTTTTCGCGGGCGCGCCAGACGGACATTATTCGGAAATACTGCCTAAGGTAAAGAATATAGGACTAGACCAGGACTTTTTCGGAGATTTTGTCCTCATGAGCCATCTTTCCGGCAGTTCCGATAAGCGAGTTCATCTAAATTCGAGAGGTCCACCAGGCGCCCGAGCACGCGCCGACGCCGCGCGCCGGCCGGCTCGGACGGCGTCGCGATCAACTGCGGAGATCACATGGAGTTCCGGGTTCTGGGTTCGCTGCAAGTGGTCGACGGCGACGCCGATCTGACGCCGAGCGCGGCCAAGGTCCGCGCGGTGCTGGCGATGCTGGTCCTGCGGCACAACCAGATCGTGTCCACACGCGAGCTGATCGATGAACTGTGGGGCGAGCGTCCCCCGGCGACCGCCCTGCCCACCTTGCACACCTACGTCTACAAACTGCGCAAGATGCTCGGCACCGGAGGACCGGCCACGGTGGTCACCCAGACCTATGGCTACCTGCTGGCCACCGCCCCGGAGACCATCGACGTGTACCGCTTCGAGCGACTGGTCGCCGACGGGTGGAACGCGCTGGAGCGCGAGGACGCCGCGTACGCCACCGAGGCGCTGTCGCAGGCACTGGCGTTGTGGCGGGGGCCGGCCCTGGCGAACCTGGCGGCGGGAGAGCTGCTGTCGGCGCAGATCACCCGCCTGGAGGAGAGCAGGCTACGGGCCCTGCAGCTTCGCCTGGACGCCGATCTGCGCCTGGGCCGGCACCGCGAGCTGATCAGCGAGCTCAAGGAGCTCATCGCCATCCACCCGCTCAACGAGGACTTCTACGCCAAGCTGATGACCGCCCTGTACCAGGCGGGGCGGCGCGGCGAGGCGCTGGAGGTGTACCAGAACCTGCGCCAGGTGCTGGTCGGGCAGCTCGGCCTGGAGCCCTCCCCCGCCCTGAGCCGCCTGCAGCAGCGCCTGCTGTCGGCCAACCCCGGCCTGGAGCAGCCCGACCTGGACCCCGCGCCGCCGCCCGCTCCGCCCGCGGCCCCGGTGGCCGCCGTCAGGCCGGCGCAGCTCCCGCCCGACATCGCCGACTTCGTCGGCCGGGCCGAGGTCGTCGACCGGATCGCCGCCCTGCTGTCGCGCCCGGCCGAGTCCGGCACCGCCGTCCGGGTGATCTGCATCAGCGGGATGCCCGGTGTCGGCGAGACGGCCCTGGCCGTGCACGCCGCCCACCGGGCCCGCTCCGCCTTCCCCTCCGGGCAGCTGTTCACCGAGCTCGGCGGCTCCGGCGTGCCGGCCGACCCCGGCGAGGTGCTGGCCGGGTTCCTGCGGGCCACGGGCGTCCCGCCGGGCGAGGTCCCCGGCGACCGCGACGAGCGCAGCAAGCTGTTCCGCACCTGGTGCAGCGAACGACAGGTGCTCATCGTGCTCGACGACGCCGCCGGGTACGCCCAGATCCAGCCGCTGCTGCCCGGCTCGGCCGGCTGCGCCGTCATCGTGACCAGCCGGTTCGCGCTGCACGGGTTCGCCGGCGCCCACATGGTGGAGCTGGACCCGCTCACCGGGGAGGAGGGGCTGGAGCTGCTGTCCCGGATCATCGGCCCGGCCCGGCTCTCGGCCGAGCGCGCGGCGGCCGAGCACATCGTGCGCCTGTGCGGGCGGCTGCCGCTGGCACTGCGGTGCGCCGGGTCGCGCCTGGCCGCCGGGCAGGGCCTGACGCTGGCCAAGTTCGCCGAACGCCTGGAGGACCCCCGCTCGCGCCTGTCGGACCTGCGGGTCGCCGACCTGGACGTGCGCACGACGTTCCGCGCCACCTACGAGCGGCTCGGCGAGCCCGAGCGCAGCCTGTTCCGGCTGCTCGGGCTGCTGCAGACCCCGCACATCACCATGCGGCAGGCCGGCGCGCTGCTGGGCTGCGAGCCCGGCCACGCCGAGCGGCTGCTCGCCCGCCTGGCCGACTGCTCGCTGCTGTCGGCGCGGCCCACCGCCCTGGGCGAGGTGCACTACGCCGTCCACGAGCTGGTCCGGTTGTACGCGCGCGAGTGCCTGGAACGGGAGCTGGACGGCTGCGCCGTCGCCGTGCCCGCCCCCCAGGCCGCCGAACCCGCCGCACCGGCCGGACCGGCCGGACCCGCCCAGCCCGTCGAGGCCGCCGTCCCCCGGGAGCGGGCGGTGCCCGCCGCGCAGGACGAGCACCGCGCCGTGCCGGTCGAGGAGGCCGGCGCGCGGCCGTTCTCGCTGACGGCGCCGGCCGACTGCGTCAACGGAACGGCGTCCCACATCCTCGGCCCCTGACCCGGAAATTCCGGCACTAGCCTCGCATCAGCATCAAACCAGGCGCTCCCCGCAGCATTGCTGCGTACGGAACGAAAGGAGACGCCTGGTGCACCGGACGCTAATCGTGGCGCGGATGGAGCCCTCCGAGACCGAGGCCGTGGCGAAGATCTTCGCCGACTCGGACGCGAGCGACCTGCCACATCTGATCGGAGTGTCACGCCGCACGCTGTTCCGCTTCCACGACCTGTACTTCCACCTGGTCGAGGCGGACCACGACATCACGCCGAACCTGTACAAGGCACGCAGCCACCCGCTGTACGGCGAGATCAACCAGCGGCTCAGCGAGCACATCCGCCCTTACGACCCCGGCTGGCGCGAGCCCAAGGACGCCATGGCCGAGCCCTTCTACACCTGGGAGGCCGACGGCCATGAGTGACATCCGCCTGTCCAAGTTCAGCGCCGACCAGGTGGAGCCCAACCACCGGCGCGGCGGCGACATCCGCGTCCTGCTCGGCCCGAAGACGGCCGGCGCGACCTCCGGCTTCATGGGCGTCGCCTTCCTCAAGCCCGGCGAGCACTTCGTCGAGCACTACCACCCCTACTCCGAGGAGTTCATGTACCTCGTGCGGGGCAGCGTCACCGCCCGCATCGACGGCGGCCAGGAGATCGTCCTGAACCCCGGCGACGCGCTCATGGTGCCCAAGACCGTGCGGCACCGCGTCGACAACACCGGCCAGGAGGAGGCGTGCATGGTCTTCCACGCCAGCCCCCTGGCCCCGCGTCCCGACCTCGGGCACGTCGACACCGAGAACGCCGCCGGCCAGGCCCCGGCAGGGAGCCCGCGGTGAACCTCACCGGCGCCCGCCCTGCGGCCCGGCGCCGTACCCGGACGCGTTCCGGCAGGGGCGCGGCGCGGCGCGCCCGCAGCGGCGACCGCCGGGTGGTCATCACCGGCATCGGCGTCACCGCGCCGGGCGGCATCGGCGTCAAGGCCTTCTGGGAGCTGGTCGCCGCCGGGCGCACCGCCACGCGGGCCATCAGCCTGTTCGACGCCTCCGGCTTCCGCTCCCGGATCGCCGCCGAGTGCGACTTCGACCCGGCCGCCCAGGGGCTGTCGCCGCAGGAGGCGCGCCGCATGGACCGCGCCGCCCAGCTCGGCGTGGTCAGCGCCCGCGAGGCGCTGGCCGACAGCGGCCTGACCGGCGTGCCGCCCGAGCGGCTCGGCGTCGCCGTCGGCAGCGCCGTCGGCTGCACCATGGGGCTGGAGGAGGAGTACGTCGTCCTCAGCGACGGCGGCAAGCGGTGGCTGGTCGACCCGGCCTACGGCGTGCCCCAGTTGTACGGGTACATGGTGCCCAGCACCATCGCCGCCGAGGTCGCCTGGGCCGGCGGCGCCGAGGGCCCGGTCGCGCTCATCTCCACCGGCTGCACCGCCGGCCTGGACTCGGTCGGGCACGGCTACCAGCTGGTCAAGGAGGGCAGCGCGGACGCCGTCGTGGCCGGCGCCACCGACGCGCCGATCTCGCCGATCACCGTCGCCTGCTTCGACGCCATCAAGGCCACCTCGCCCAGCAACGACGACCCCGAGCACGCCTCGCGCCCCTTCGACATGGAGCGCAACGGCTTCGTCCTCGGCGAGGGCAGCGCCATCATGATCCTTGAGGAGCGTGAGGCCGCGCTGCGGCGCGGCGCCCAGGTGTACGCCGAGATCGTCGGGTTCGCCAGCCGCAGCAACGCCTTCCACATGACCGGCCTCAAGCCCGACGGCCGCGAGATGGCCGAGGCCATCAGGGCCGCCATGGCACAGGCGCGGCTGGACCCCGCCGAGGTGGACTACATCAACGCCCACGGCTCGGGCACCCGGCAGAACGACCGGCACGAGACGGCCGCGTTCAAGGCCGCCCTCGGCGAGCGGGCCTACCAGGCGCCGGTCAGCTCCATCAAGTCCATGATCGGCCACTCGCTCGGCGCGATCGGCTCCATCGAGCTGGCCGCCTGCGCCCTGGCCATCAAGCACAACGTCGTCCCGCCCACCGCCAACCTGCACACCGCCGATCCCGAATGCGACCTGGACTACGTGCCGCTCACCGCGCGCGAGCAGCCCGTGGACGTGGTCCTGAGCGTCGGCAGCGGCTTCGGCGGGTTCCAGACGGCCATGCTGCTGGCCCGCGACGACGCCGGCCCCGGAGGCGGCCATGACTGAACCGAACCGACGACCCGGCGCCCGGCCGGTCGTCACCGGGCTCGGCGTCGCCGCGCCCAACGGCCTGGGCACCCAGGCCTACTGGGCCGCGACGCTGGACGGCAAGAGCGGGCTCGGGCGGATCACCCGCTTCGACGCCGAGCGCTACCCGGTGCGCGTCGCGGGCGAGGTGTCGGAGTTCGACGACACCGAGCACGTGCCGAGCCGCCTGGCCGTGCAGACCGACCACTGGAGCCACCTGGGCCTCGCGGCCGCCGACATGGCCCTGCACGACGCGGGCGTCAAACCCGGTGACCTGCCCGAATACGAGATGGCGGTCGTCACCGCCAGCTCCTCGGGCGGCACCGAGTTCGGCCAGCGCGAGATCGAGAAGCTGTGGAGCCAGGGGCCTTCGTACGTCGGGGTCTACCAGTCGATCGCCTGGTTCTACGCCGCCACCACCGGCCAGATCTCCATCCGCTACGGCATGCGCGGCCCGTGCGGGGTCATCTGCGCCGAACAGGCGGGCGGCCTGGAGGTCATGGCCCAGGCGCGGCGGCTGCTGCGCCAGAGCGCCGCCGTCGTCGTCACCGGCGGCACCGACGCCTCGCTGTGCCCCTACGGGCTGGTCGCCCAGATCTCCACCGGGATGCTCAGCCCGCGCGACGACCCCGAACGGGCCTACCTGCCCTTCGACGCCGACGCCTGCGGCTACGTCCCCGGCGAGGGCGGCGCCATGCTCGTCGTCGAGGACGAGGCCACCGCCCGCTCCCGCGGCGCCCGCCCCTACGGAGTGATCACCGGGTACGGCGCGACGTTCGACCCGCGCCCCGAACCCGGGCGCGAGCCCCGCTCCAACCTCGGCCGCGCCATCGACCTGGCCCTGCGCGAGGCCCGCGTCACCCCCGAGCAGGTGGACGTCGTCTTCGCCGACGCCCTCGGCGTGCCCGGCCACGACCTGGCCGAGGCCCGCGCCATCGCGGCGGTCTTCGGGCCGCACGGCGTGCCGGTCACCGCGCCCAAGACCATGACCGGCCGCCTGTACGCCGGCGGGGCGTCACTGGACCTGGCCACCGCGCTGCTGTCGGTGCGCGACGGCGTCATCCCGCCCACCGTCGGCGTGCGCGCCGCCGCGCCCGCCTGCGAGCTGGACCTGGTGCGCAGCGCGGCCAGAGACGGGCCCGTGCGCAACGCCCTGGTGCTGGCCCGCGGCCACGGCGGCTTCAACGCCGCCGTGCTCGTCACGGCCCCCTGACAACCCACCTCGCGACAACGGAGAACGACATGACGACATTCACCCTCGACGACATGAGACGCATCATGGGCGGCTGCGCGGGAGTGCCCGAGACCGTCGACCTCGCCGACGACATCGGCGAGATGACCTTCGCCGACCTCGGCTACGACTCGCTGGCCGTGCTGGAGATGGCCGCGCGCATCCAGCAGGAGTACGGCGTGCGCATCCCCGACGACGCCGTCGACGAGATGAAGACCCCGCAGGCGGCCGTCGACTACGTCAACCGCCGGCTCGCGGCCTGAACCCGGAGGAACGCCATGGCAGGACACACCGACAACGAGATCATCATCGCCGGCCCCATGGACCTGGTGTGGAACATGACCAACGACGTCGAGTCGTGGCCCACCCTGTTCAGCGAGTACTCCTCGGCCCAGATCCTCGAGCGGCGCGGCCCCACCATCCGCTTCCGGCTCACCATGCACCCCGACGCCGACGGCAACGAGTGGAGCTGGGTGTCCGAGCGCACCCCCGACCCGGCCACCCGCACCGTGCGCGCCCACCGGGTCGAGCCCGGCTGGTTCAAGTACATGAACCTGTTCTGGGAGTACACCCAGGTCCCCGAGGCGGTGCGCATGCGCTGGGTGCAGGACTTCGAGATGCGGCCCGACGCCCCGCTCAGCGACAAGCAGATGACCAAGCGCCTCAACGACAGCACCGTGATCCAGATGAACCGCATCCGGCAGCTCGTCGAGGAGGCCGCCGAGCAGTCCCCCGCCACGCGCCTGACCACCTCCTGAAGCGCCCGCGCCCCCGCGCCGGTCCCCGCACGCCTCCCCGCTCCCGCCAGAACGCACGCCAGACAGAACAGACAGGAAGAGAACAGTGGGCATGAACCACCACGACCAGAAGGACCACGACGGCACCGTCTACCGCGTCATGGTCAAGATGCGGATCCACCCCGGCATGGAGCGGGACTTCGAGAAGACCTGGCGGGAGGTCGCCTCCACCATCGCCCGCCAGCCCGCGAACGTCGGCCAGTCGCTCGCCAAGAGCCCCGACGAGGACGGCGTCTACTACATCGTCAGCGACTGGGAGAACGAGGAGAGGTTCCACCAGTTCGAGCACAGCGCCGAGCACGCCGCCAACCGTATGCGCCTCGACCCCTACCGCGACGCCGCCGGCACCTCGATGACCCCCATGCTCGTCTCCTCCCGCCTGGGCGAGCGGCCCGCTCCCCAGCCGGGCCGCGTGCGCGTCGCGCTGTACCTCAACGAGCCCGAGTCCGACAAGGGCTCGATCGAGAGCGCCTACCACCAGATCAGCACCACCCTGGCCGGCCGGGCCGGGCTGCGCGGCAACGAGTTGCTGCGCTCCCTGCGCGACCCGCGCCGCTACGCGGTGCTCAGCGAGTGGGACGACCTGCCCGCCTACCGCGAGTGGGAGCGCAGCCCCGAACACCTGCCCACCACCTCGCCGCTCGCGCGCTACCACGACAAGAACCTCGGGATCTTCGGCTCCTACGAGGTCGTGGCCGCCTACTGACCGGCCCGGCCGGCCCCGGACGCGCGCCGCCCGGGGCCGGCGCCCGCGGACGCGACGCCGGCGCACGACGACCAACATGGAGGTATCCGATGCCGTACGCGATGATCACCTTCCGGGTGAGGCCCGGGCACGAGGAAGAGCTCACCGAGCTCTTCGGCAACTCCCCGCCCCTCGAGACGCCCGTCGTCACCGACGAGCACGGCGAGGAGACCGCCCGGCTGCTCGGCACGGGGGTCTTCGTCAAGGACGACGTGCTGGTGCGCCTCATCCACTACCAGGGCGACTTCGCGGGCATCGCCCGGCATCTGGCCTCGCAGCGGCACGTGCACACCATCGAGAAGGACATCGTGCCGTTCCTGGCCGACGCCCGCGACACCGGCACCCCCGACGGGTTCGCGGCGTTCTTCCGCGACGCGATGATGCGCTGCGTCACCCAGTCCGAGAGCCGGGCGCAGACCAGCCCGCTGTGAGCCCGCCGGGCGGGCCCCGCGCCCGCCCGGCCCGCGGTCCCGGGCGGCACGCACCCCGCCCGGGGCCGCCTGGAAGCGACCGCCGCCGCGAACGGAGCACGAGCATGTCCAACGACGACGGCATCGACGTCATCGCGGCCGTGGAACGCGAGACCGCCGGCCTGTTCGCCCAGGCCGACCGGCTGGTGGAGGCCCTGGCCGCGCGGGCGGGCCTGGACGCGGCCCGCTTCCGCTGCCTGGCCGCGCTGCGCCGCCAGGGGGCGCTGCCCCTGCGGCGGCTGGCCACGCTGGCCGGGCTCACCGAGCGGGAGGCCGGCGAGGCCGTCGCCGGCATGGAACGCGACGGCCAGGCCATCCTGCGGGGCACGCCGGAGGGCCCCGGACAGGACGGCCCGGCCGCGGGAGTGATCGTGGAGCTGCACCCGGCCGCCGACCGCGCCTGGCTGGAGCCGGCGCTGCGCGAGCTGCGCGAGGCCTGGTTCCCGCTGACCCGGGGCAGGTGTGACGATCTGGCGCTGGTCGCCGGGTTGATGGCGCGCAGCCGCAGGCTGACCGACCTGGTGACCATGCTGCGGCACCCACCGGACCCCTTTACATTGTAGATTAACGGCGGCCGGTTAAGATCGGCGCGTGGACGTCCCCGCCGTACCCGACGACGGCCCCGGCGCCGTCACGCCCGCGGGCGATCCCTACGTGGTCTACCTCGGCGCCCTCACCGGCGCCGAGTCCCGCCGCACGATGCGCGGCTGCCTCGACCGGCTCGCCCGCGTCATCACCGGCGACCCCGCCGCCACCGGCGCCGGCCAGCCCTGGCACCTGCTGCGCTACGAGCACACGGTGCGCATCCGCGCGATCCTCGCCGAGCGCGGATGGTCGCCGGCCTACGTCAACAAGCACCTGGTGGCGCTGCGCCGGGTCATGCGCGAGGCCTGGCGCCTCGGCCTGATGACCGCCGAGGACTACCACCGCGCCGCCGACCTGCCCACCCTGGCGCACGCCCGGCTTCCCGCCGGGCAGCACGTCCCGCCGGAGGTCGCCGGGGCGGCGCTCGCCGCCTGCGACCAGGACGCCTCCCCCGCCGGGGCCCGCGACGGCGCGCTGCTGGCCGTGCTGTACTCCACCGGCTGCCGCCGCGCCGAGGTCGCCGGGCTCGCCTTCGGCGACTACGACCCCGCGGCCCGCTCCCTTCGCGTGCGCGGCAAGGGCGACAAGGAGCGCCTGGTCTACCTGACCGCCGAGGCGGTGGCCCGCACCGAGGCGTGGCTGGCCGTGCGGGGACGCGAACCCGGCGCGCTGTTCTGCCCGGTCAACAAGGCCGGGCGGCTGCGCGCGCCCGCCGGGCGTCCGGCGCCGATGACCGGGCAGGCCGTCGCCGACATCGTCGCCCGCCGCCTGGCCGCCGCGGGCGCCGCCAAGCGCACCCCCCACGACTTCCGGCGCACGTTCATCGGCGAACTGCTGGACGCGGGGGTGGACCTGGCCACCACCCAGGCGCTGGTCGGGCACGCCTCGCCGGTCACCACGGCGCGCTACGACCGCCGGCCCGAGAGCCGCCGCCGCGAGGCCGTCGACCGGCTGCGCATGCCCGACGCCCGCCCCCTGCGCCCCGGCGCGCCCTGACACCGCCCGTCCCGGCCGGGCGCCCCGTCCGCGCCTCATCGGCCCTGCACCCGGTCTCCGCGCGGGCGTCTATCGGCGCCTCTGGGGCCGGCGCCCTTGGATCCGGCCCCAGGGGCGCCGGTGGGCGATCGGCGTGCTCAGGCGTGGCGGGCACGCCAGGTGGCGGCGTCCAGGCGGTAGAGCACATGGCGGCGCAGCGGGCTGCCCTCATCGATGCGCGGGTGGTCGAAGTCGTCGGCCGGATCGCACGTCATGCCCAGGCGCCGCATGACGGCCTGGGAGCGGAGGTTGGTGGTCGCCGTCATGGAGACCACCTGGTCCAGCCCGGCCTGGCCGAAGGCGTGCCCGAGGCTCGCCGTCGCCGCCTCGGTGGCGTAGCCGTGCCCCCAGGCCGAGCGGCGCAGCCGCCAGCCGACCTCGACCGCCGGGGTGAAGTGCGCCTGGAAGGTCTGCGGCGCCAGGCCGGTGAACCCGATGAACTTCCCGCTGCGGGCGACCTCCACCGCCCAGAGCCCGAAGCCGTGCTCCTCCATGAGGGACATGATGCGCCCGGCCAGCGCGTCGCTCTCCTGCCGGGTCAGCGGGGCGGGGAAGTGCTCCATCACCTCGGGATCGGCGTTGAGTTCGGCGAAAGGCCGCAGATCGTCCTCGCGCCAGCGCCGCAGGATGAGCCGTCCGGTCGTCAGCATGATCTCCATTGTGGCGCACGCGCTCGGGGACTCCCGCGCCCCGCGGGACCCGGTCGCCCACCGGCCGCCCGCGGCGGGCGGCCCGCCGCGAGCGGGGGTTAAGGGGTCCCCCTGGGGGCGCCCTGTGAGGGGGCGGGGTTCGGCCACGCTGACCTCACGGGTGTCACGAGTGTGCTTAACTGTAAGCAGCCGATGTGGTTTGTGTCCCCCGGGCCGCAATTACCGCCTTCACGGAATACCGTTCGGCTGGAGCCGTGTTGTGCATCTCGCCGAGGAGGCGACCGCCACATCGGCCTAACAACGAAGCGCCCCGCAGGCACGCCTTGCGGGGCGCTTCGTTGTACCGCGATGTAACAGTTTGTGGGCGGGCGTAACACAAAGTTGCCCGTCTGAGTCGTATGGTGGGCCTTGGTCGTCCGCACACCGGGAGAGTCCGTGCTCTATCGCCTCACGAAGATCATCAGCAGTCCCGTCCTGCGCCTGCTGTGGCGCCCCAAGGTGATCGGGGCCGAGCACGTCCCCTCGGCGGGGGCCGCCATCCTGGCCTCCAACCACCTGTCCATCCTGGACTCGGTGTTCCTGCCGCTCATGCTGCCCCGGAAGGTGACCTTCGTCGCCAAGAACGAGTACTTCACCGGCAACCGCCTGATGGCCACCTACATGCGGGCCACCGGGCAGGTCGCCATCGACAGAGAGAGCGCCGCCGCGGCGCAGACCATGCTGGACGCGGCCGTGCAGGTGCTGAAGGCCGGCGAGCTGTTCGGCATCTACCCCGAGGGCACCCGCTCCCCCGACGGCAGGCTCTACCGGGGCAAGATCGGCGTCGCATGGCTCGCGCTGACCACGGGCGCCCCGGTCATCCCGGTCGCCATGGTCAACACCGAGCGCGTGCTGCCTCCGGGGGCCTCGGTGCCGCGCCTGGCCAAGATCGGCGTGCGCATGGGCGAGCCGATGAGCTTCACCGGCGACCCCGCCCGCGCCAGGGACCGCCGGGCGGTCACCGACGAGGTGATGGCGGCGATCCAGCGCCTGTCGGGCCAGGAGTACGTGCCCGCCTACGCCGCGAGCCTCAAGGAGCAGGCCAGGCGGGCCGCCTGAGGGACCACCTGAGGGGGCTTGAGGAGGCCGCCTGAGGGCACCGCTTTCCGGCCGCTTCCCGGCGAAGCGGCGGGCGCCGCCGACCGGTCGCGCTAGGCTCGTGGCGACGTCCAGACACCGGGGGGTAAGGCGTGCCGCGCGGCCGTACCATCGCGATCACCTCCGCCGTCACCGTGCTGGCGGTCGGAGCCGCCGCCGGCGGCGCCTACTACGTGCTGCACACCAGGGGCAGCGCCGAGCAGACCGCGGGCCACTTCGCCGCGGCCTGGTCACGGGGCGACCTGGCGGCCATGAAGGCCGACCTCGCCTCCCCGGCGCCCGGCTTCGAGGCGGCCTACGCCGAACCCGCCGACCGGCTCGGGGCCGAGAAGGTCGCGGTGCGTCTCGGCACGGTCACCCCGGCGGGCGACGGCCGTGCCAAGGCCGCCTACACCGCCACCATGACGCTGAAGAACATCGGCGACTGGACCTACACCGGCTCACTGGACCTGATGGTGAAGGACCACCACTGGAAGGTCGCCTGGACCCCGGCGGCCGTCCACCCGGCGCTGACCGGCTCCACCCACCTGGCGCTGAAGACCACCTGGCCCGGGCGCGCCGCCGTCGAGGACGCCTCGGGCGGCCGCATCGACAACGGCGACGCCGGCGGGTCGGTGCAGCAGCTGGTCGGCTACCTGGACAAGGCCACCGCCAAGGACGTCGCCAAGCTCGGCTCCTCCTACAAGCCGGGCGACGCGATCGGCCGCGGCGGCCTGCAGGAGACCTTCCAGCAGCGGCTCGCCGGGGTGCCGACCACGATCATCACCACGGTCGACGGGTCCAAGAAGACCGTCCAGACGCTGAAGACCATCGACGGCTCGCCGGGTTCGCCCGTGCGCACCAGCCTCGACCCGGCCGCGCAGAAGGCCGCCGTCGCGGCCGTGCGCGACCTGGACAAGCCCGCCTCGCTGGTCGCGATCAGGCCCGCGACCGGTGAGATCCTCGCCGTGGTCAACAACCGCGGCGGGTTCAACCGCGCCCTGGACGGGCGCTACCCGCCCGGGTCCACCTTCAAGACCGTCACCGCCGCGGGGCTGCTGGCCGAGGGCCTCACCCCCGGCCAGAAGGTCACCTGCCCCGAGAAGGCCACCGTCGGCGGGCTGGCGATCCGCAACTCCGACCACGAGGCGTTCGGCTCGCTCACCTTCCTCGACTCCTACGCCCACTCCTGCAACACCACCTTCGCCCCGCTCGCCGCCCGGCACCTGGGCGGCGGCAAGCTGTACCAGGTGGCCTCCGAGATGGGCTTCAACCAGCCGCTGTCCATCGGCGTCCCGGCGGCCAAGGGCAGCATGCCGGCGCCGACCAGCGACGCCGACCTGGCCGCCGAGTCCTTCGGGCAGGGCCGCATCACCGCCAGCCCGCTGGTGATGGCGACGGTCGCCGCCGCGGTGGCCGACGGCACCTGGCGCCCGCCGACCCTGGTCCCCTCGATCAAGCAGAAGTTGCAGCCCCGTCCGCTGCCCGAGACGGTGACCGGGCCGCTGCGCACCATGATGGCGGCCGTGGTCGGCAAGGGCACCGCCAAGAGGGCCGGGCTGCCGAAGGGCACGGCGGGCAAGACCGGCACCGCCGAGTTCGGCACCGGGCCGAAGCTGGACTCCCACGCGTGGTTCATCGGCTTCCGCGGCGAGGTGGCGTTCGCCGTGGTGGTGGAGGCCGGCGGCATGGGCGGCGAGGTGGCCGCCCCGGTGGCCGCCCGCTTCCTGCGCGGCCTGCGGGGCTGAGGGTCACCGGGACCGCGAAAAGCCATCCCCGCGGCCGCGGGGATGGCGGGGGTCACATCGGCAGGGCCGCCGCGTCGTGGCGGAACACCATGATCAGCAGAGTCGCGATCAACGTGGCGATCAGCAGCCAGCTCACGAGGATGATGATGGTCGAGCGGCTGGGACGGCGCCGGCCGCGGTGGGCGCGGGCGGCGCGCTTGGTCCGCTGGCTCTCCCGGCGCTCGACACGCTCGTTGAACGACTCGAGCCGGGCGGCGAGTCGCGGGTCCTCGTCGGTGAGGTAACTCTCGATCTGGGCAAGCATTCGCTCCTCGTCCTGCGACCAGGCCATGCCGCACCTCCCGGCGACGCAAGCGGTGTGCCGACGTTCTGCCCAACGACGAAGATCTTTAGCCGTTTCGAGGCCTCCTTTTTGCCGTCAGTTTGGCGCGGTTGCGATCACCTTCGAAATCCTGTTCTAATCAGGGTCATGCGCTGGGACAACCTGCGCCTGACCGACGCCGGCCAGGGCGCCTCCGAGGCGCCGCTGTTCGCCCGCGGCGCCGTCGCCAGAACCTTCGACACCCCCGAGTTCCGTGGCATGACCTTCTATGAGATCCATGCCCGCTCGATCGTCAACCGGGTGCCCGCGGCGTCCCAGGTTCCCTTCCAGTGGACGGTCAATCCCTACCGCGGCTGCTCGCACGCCTGCGTCTACTGCTTCGCGCGCAAGACCCACACCTACCTCGACCTCGATTCCGGCCGCGACTTCGACTCCAAGATCGTGGTGAAGGTCAACGCCGCCGAGTTGCTGCGCAAAGAGCTCGCGGCGCCGCGCTGGGGCGGGCAGCCCATCGCCATGGGCACCAACGTCGACTGCTACCAGCGGGCCGAGGGCCGCTATCGCCTGATGCCAGGCATCCTGGCCGCGCTGCGCGACGCCCGCAACCCCTTCTCCGTCCTGACCAAGGGCTCGCTGATCCTGCGCGACCTCGACCTGCTGGCCGAGGCCGCGCAGGTCACCGAGGTGTCCACCGCCCTGTCCATCGGCTCGGTGGACGACGAGCTGTGGCGCTCGGTCGAGCCGGGGACGCCCCGCCCGGCCGCCCGGCTGGAGGTCTGCGCCGCCCTCACCTCCCGCGGTCTGTCCTGCGGTGTGCTGATGGCGCCGATCCTGCCCTACCTGAGCGACTCGCCGCGGCGGCTCGCCCGCACTGTCGAGCTGATCGCGCAGGCAGGCGCCACCGACATCGTGCCGATCGTGCTGCACCTGCGGCCGGGCGCGCGCGAGTGGTTCCTCGGCTGGCTCGGCCGCGAGCATCCCCGCCTGGTCCCCCGCTACCTCGAGCTGTACGGCCGCGGCGCCTACGCGCCGCAGGCCTACCGGTCGCGGGTCGTCCAGCAGGTGCGCGAGCTGGCCGAGCGCGCCGGGGTGGGCCGCTCCCCACGGGCCGGCAACGGCGGCGTCCGGCTCCCGGTCCCGGCGACCCCGGCGGCGGCCGGCCCCGAACAGCTCTCCCTGCTCTGAGGCACGGGGCGATCCGTCCCTCTGGCGACCTATATGGGTGATTGTCTCCGCTGTTGGGTATTTAACGCGCGGGATGCGTCGAATATGACGCATTCAACATAAAAGCCGTGAGACACAGGGGGAACCATGGCAGGAGCGGCGCGGAAGAAGTCCAACAAGGTTACCGGGAAGGCCAAGAAGGCGGCCATCAAGGCCACGCGCGAGATGAAACAGAACAAACGCGAGGAAGAGGACCGACGCGAGACCGGTCCCGACGAGACCCGGTGACCCGCGCGGCGCCTCCCGCCAGGATGAAGCTCACGCTCGGGGCATTCCGGGCGCCCAGGTGAGCGGCGTGGTCAGGCACCCGTTGCGCGTCGCCGCGCCGGTGGGGGCGCCCGCCCGTCACGCCCGGCGGGCGGTGCGCGGCCCGGCCCGGCGCCGGGGACCGGCATCGGACAGCATCGCCGGCGGTCTCGACGCGGCGGCCCCGGGTGCCTGATCATGGGAGGCCCACCCGAACGCGAGGATCCATGTCCGTGTACGTGCGCTTCCCCACCCTCTTCGGCGAGGTGGTCGTCTTCGCCGCCGAAGACGACCTGTGGATGGTGTCCGCCGGCGGAGGCAGGGCCTTCCGCCTGACCGCGGGCGTCGCCGAGGCCGGCTATCCCCGCTTCTCCCCCGACGGCTCCCGGCTCGCCTTCGTGGGCCGGGAGGAGGGCCCCGAAGAGGTGTACGTCATGCCGGCCGACGGCGGGACCGCCCGGCGGATGACCTACGACGGGGCGCTGTGCACGGTCACCGGGTGGGACCCCTCCGGCGCGATCATCTACGCCAGCGACGACGGCCAGCCCTTCGACCGTCGCAAGTGGCTGCACCGGGTCGACGCCGACGGGGTCTCCCAGCGCCTGCCCTACGGGCCGGCCAACTCCATCTCCTACGGCCCCGGCGGCGCCATCGTGCTCGGCCGCAACACCGCCGACCCGGCGCGATGGAAGCGCTACCGCGGCGGCACGGTCGGCGACCTGTGGATCGACCGCGAGGGCGAGGGCGTGTTCACCCGCCTGATCTCCCTGGCGGGCAACCTGGCCTCGCCGTGCTGGGCGGGCGAGCGGGTGTACTTCCTGTCCGACCACGAGGGCATCGGCAACGTCTACTCCTGCACGCCCGCCGGGCAGGACCTGCGGCGGCACACCGACCACGGCGACTACTACGCCCGCAACCTGTCCGGCGACGGCGACCGGCTGGTCTACCACGCGGGGGCCGAGCTCTATCTGCTGGACCCGGGCGAGGGCGAGTCGCGCCGCGTGGAGGTCCGGCTGGGCAGCTCGCGCACCCAGCGCAACCGCCGGTTCGTCTCGGCCGCCTCCTACCTCGACAGCGCCCGCCTGTCCCCCGACGGCGGCGGGCTGGCGGTCACCACGCGCGGCAAGGCGTACTCCTTCGGCGGCTGGGAGGGGCCGGTGCGCCAGCACGGCGAGCCGGACGGCGTGCGCTACCGCCTGCTGACCTGGCTTGAGGACGGCAGGCGCCTGGTGGCGGCGGCCAGCGACGACGGCGACCGCGAGGTGCTGGTCGTGCTGACCGCCGACGGCAGCGCCGCCCCGGTGCGGCTGACGGAGCTGGACACCGGCCGAGCCATCGGCCTTGAGGTGTCACCGGCCGCCGACAAGATCGCGGTGACCAACCACCGCAACGAGCTGCTGATCGTCGAGCTGCCCTCCGCCGGGAACGGCGCGGACGTCCCCCGCCCGGCGGCGGAGGAGCCCGCGCCGCCCGCGCCCGCCACGGCGGACGCCTCCGACGCGCCCGGTGCTCAGGGCGGCACGCCCGCACCCGGCACTCCAGCGCCCGGCGCCCCCGCGTCCGCGTCAGGCGCTGCGGTGTCCGGCGCCGCGGTGTCCGGGGAGGCCCTGACCGTCGGCCTGGGCGCGGTGGCCGAGGACGCGGCCGGCGCCGCGGCCGGGCCCGGCGTCCCGGCGGCGCCCGGCCAGGACGCCGCTCCCGGTGCGGCGGCCGGCGGGGAGGCGGGCGGGGAGGCGCCTACGCCGGGGCAGGCCGCGCAGGCCCCCGGGCACCCGGCCCCGACGTCCCCGCAACCGGCGCGGCAGGGTCAGGCGCCGCCCGCCTCCGCCGGATCCGGCGCGCCCGCACCGGCCGAGCCCGGCGGGGCGAGGATGACCGTCGTCGACAGCAGCCGGTTCGGGCGCATCGAGGACGCCGTCTGGTCCTCCGACGGCCACTGGCTCGCCTACACCTTCCCCGACACCGCGCAGACCACGGCCATCAAGCTGTGCCGGGTGGACACCGGCGAGACCTACCGCGCCACCCGGCCGGTGCTGCGCGACAGCAGGCCCGCCTTCGACCCCGAGGGCCGCTACCTGTACTTCATCGGCCAGCGCGTCTTCAACCCCGTCTACGACTCCCTGCAGTTCGACCTGGGGTTCCCGCAGGGCACCCGCCCGTACGCGGTCACGCTGCGCTCCGACGTCGGCTCCCCGTTCGTGCCCGAACCCCGTCCGCTGTCGGGCGACGCCTCCGCCGCCAAGGACACGGCCAAGGACACGGCCAAGGACGCCGCCACCCGCAAGGACGAGCCGGCCGCGCACCCGGGCTCCGGCGAAGCGGGCGGCCCGGCCACCGGCGACCGTGCCGCCTCCACGCCCGACGGGAAAGACGACGACCGAGACGACCGAGAGGACCAGGACGACGACGAGGAGGAGCCGCTGGAGATCGAGCTGGAGGGCATCGAGCGGCGGGTCATGGCCTTCCCTGTGCCTGAGGGCCGCTACGACCGTGTGGCCGGCACCAAGGACAAGGTGCTGTTCACCTGCTTCCCCGTGGAGGGCAGCCGCGGCGACGAGTTCGCCCCCGAGCCGGCCTCCGGCACGCTGCAGGCCTACGACCTCATCAAACACAAGTGCGACACCCTGGTCTCCGGCGTCGGCGACTTCCGCCTGGGCCAGGACGGCACGACGCTGCTCTACCGCTCGCGGGGACGACTGCGGGTGGTCAAGGCCGGCGAGGCGCCGCCGGACGACGACGCTCCGGGCCGGGCGTCGGGATGGATCGACCTGGACCGGGTCAAGGTGTCGGTCTGCCCGGAGGCCGAGTGGCGGCAGATGTTCCGCGAGGCGTGGCGGCTGCAGCGGGAGAACTTCTGGGTGCAGGACATGGCCGGCATCGACTGGGACGGCGTCTACGAGCGCTACCTGCCGCTGGTCGACCGGGTCGGCACCCGCGGGGAGTTCTCCGACCTGCTGTGGGAGCTGCTCGGCGAGCTCGGCACCTCCCACGCCTACGAGAGCGGCGGGGAGTACCGGCCCCGCCCGCACTACTGGCAGGGCAAGCTCGGCGTCGACTGGTCCTACGCCGACGGGGTGCACACGATCGCGCGCATCGTCGCCGGCGACCCGTGGGACCCCGAGGCCACCTCGCCGCTCAACCGTCCCGGCCTGGACGTGCGCCCCGGCGACGCGGTGCTGGCGATCAACGGCCAGCCGGTGGGGGCGGCGGCGGGCCCGGCCCGGCTGCTGGTCAACCAGGCCGACCAGGAGGTCGAGCTGACGGTCAGGCGCGGCGACGGGCCGCCGAGGACGGTGACCGTCAAGGCGATCTCCGACGAGCAGCCGGCCCGCTACCGCGACTGGGTGGAGGCCAACCGCGCCCGCACCCACGAGCGCACCGGCGGCCGCGTCGGCTACCTGCACATCCCCGACATGGGCCCCGACGGCTACGCCGAGTTCCACCGCGGGTTCCTGGCCGAGTACGACCGCGAGGGGCTGGTGGTGGACGTCCGGTTCAACGGCGGCGGCCACGTCTCGGGGCTGCTGCTGCAGAAGCTCGCCCGGCGCCGTCTGGGGTACGACTTCCCGCGCTGGGGCGTGCCGGAACCCTATCCGGCCGAGTCGCCGCGCGGCCCGCTGGTCGCGGTCACCAACGAGTGGGCCGGGTCGGACGGCGACATCTTCAGTCACACCTTCAAGCTGCTCGGGCTCGGCCCGCTGATCGGCAAGCGCACCTGGGGCGGGGTGATCGGCATCTGGCCGCGCCACCGGCTGGCCGACGGCACGGTGACCACCCAGCCGGAGTTCTCCTTCGCCTTCGACGACGTCGGCTGGCGGGTGGAGAACTACGGCACCGATCCCGACATCGAGGTGGACATCACCCCGCAGGACTACGCGCGGGGCCTCGACACCCAGCTCGAACGGGCGATCGACGTCGCGCTGGAGCGCCTGGCCCAGTACCCGCCGCACACCCCCAACCCCGCCGACCGCCCCCGCCTGGGCGCCCCCCTGCTCCCCCCGCGCGCGTAGACCCCGGCCTCCCCCCGCACGCATGGACCCGGCCGAGGCCGGGCCGCGCCCCATCGTGACCGGCGGGGCGCGGCCCGGCGTCCGCACCGCCCGCCCGTTCCTGCGAAAGTTTCATCACCGGCCGGATCGCGGACGGTGCGGCCCGGCATGGTCAGGGCCGGTGAGGTCGCTGCGGCTGGAGGAAGCGGCGGGGGTGCGCGGGCTCGCGCCCTTGACGGGGCCCCTGAGGTGCTGTGTGATGCGGGCCACACCCCCTCGGGTCACCTGAATAAGAGGCACCCCGACTCGCCGATCGTTGTTAACGCTAACAATGACCTGGCGATGATGCGCACCGGACACCTCTCATTCGCGGTGAAAGTGGACGGATCAGCCTTCCACCTGGTGTTAGCGCTAACACGCAAGCGAGAGAGGTCCTCATGCTCCTGCGAAACCTGAGAAAGGCCGCCGTGACGGGCGCCGGCGTACTGCTCGCCGTCGCCGGCCTGGTGGGCTCCGGCACCGCCCAGGCCGCGACGTCGCAGCCGTGTGACATCTACGCCTCGGGCGGCACGCCGTGCGTGGCGGCGCACAGCACGACCCGAGCCCTGTACGGCGCCTACAGCGGCCCGCTGTACCAGGTGCGCCGATCCTCCGACAACACCACGCGGGACGTCGCCCCGCTCAGCGCGGGGGGTGTGGCCAACGCCGCCACGCAGGACGCGTTCTGCTCCGGCACGACCTGCCTGATCACCATCATCTACGACCAGTCAGGGCGCGGTAACCACCTCACCCAGGCGCCTCCCGGCGGGTTCTCCGGCCCGGCCGCCGGCGGGTACGACAACCTGGCCAACGCCACCGCCGCGCCGGTCACGGTGGGCGGGCAGAAGGCGTACGGCGTCTACGTCAACCCGGGTACCGGCTACCGCAACAACCGGACCTCGGGCATCGCGACCGGCGACCAGCCGGAGGGGATGTACGCCATCTTCGACGGGACGCACTACAACGGTGGTTGCTGTTTCGACTACGGCAACGCCGAGACCAACAGCCGCGACAACGGCAACGGCACGATGGAGGCCATCTACTTCGGCAACATCAAGGTGTGGGGCTACGGCGCGGGCAACGGGCCGTGGATCATGGCCGACCTGGAGAACGGCCTGTTCTCCGGGGTGAACCAGCACTACAACGCCAATGACCCCAGCATCAGCCACCGGTTCCTGACCGCGATCGTCAAAGGCGAGCCCAACCACTGGGCCATCCGCGGCGGCAACGCCCAGTCGGGAAGCCTTGGCACCTTCTACAACGGGGTGCGGCCCAACGTGTCGGGCTACAACCCGATGAAGAAGGAAGGGGCCATCATCCTGGGCATCGGCGGCGACAACAGCATCGGCGCCGCCGGCACCTTCTACGAGGGCGTGATGACCTCCGGCTATCCCTCCGACGCCACCGAGAACGCCGTCCAGGCCAACATCACCGCCGCCGGGTACGCGGTGTCGGGCGGCGGCAACCCGCAGCAGGGCGTCCAGATCGTGGGCGGCCAGTCGGGCCGGTGCGTCGACGTGCCGAACTCCAGCACCACCAACGGCACCCAGGTGCAGATCTGGGACTGCGGGAGCGGCACCAACCAGCGGTTCACCTCCACCTCGGGCAAGCAGCTGCAGGTGTACGGCAACAAGTGCCTGGACGCCAACGGGCAGGGCACCGCCAACGGCACCCAGGTGATCATCTGGGACTGCAACAACCAGACCAACCAGCAGTGGAACGTCAACTCCAACGGCACCATCACCGGCGTGCAGTCCGGCCTGTGCCTGGACGCCAACGCGGCGGCCACGGCCAACGGCACCAAGCTCATCCTCTGGGCCTGCAACGGCGGATCCAACCAGCAGTGGAGCCTGCGCAGCTGACGCCTCAGCGGTGAGAGCCGCCCTCGGAAGGAACCCCGGCCGGACGCCGTCCCGTGGCGCCCGGCCGGTGCGGCGAAGGCGGCGGCTCGCCCGCCTTCCCCAGGCACGGCCCAGGGAGGGCGACGGCGGCGGACGGGCACGGAGGTCCCCGCCCCTCGTTCTCCGCTTGGGCGGATGAAGGCCACCGGACGCCGTTCGCATGCGTCCTGGCCGACGACCCGCCTTCTCCCGGCGCGCGCTGGAGGTGGTCTGCGCCGGGTCGGCGGTGCCGGCGTCGCCTACGGCGCCCGGCCCGGTGAACGTTCGGGCAGGCAGAGCCCTATGGCGTCGCGGGCCTGTCCGCCGACAGGCAGGGGCGGCACATCGGCACCTCGACCAGGCCGGTGGTCAGCGACTCGTGGGGATGGGTGCCGACGGCCTCGCCGTCGCAGATGCCCGCCCGCCCGCGGTGCCGGGTGGCGCACAGGCAAAGGCAGGGGCGAAGGCCGCGCTCGTCGCCGCGGCGCCCGCAGACCTCGGCCACGGCCTGGCCCTCCAGGCTCTGGGCGAAGGCGATCATGCGCCGCACCGCCGGGGACCGCGCCCAGACGGCGAACCCCTGGGTGAGCATCACCGCGACCGGA
Source organism: Sphaerisporangium sp. NPDC004334 (assembly GCF_053602655.1). NCBI lineage: Bacteria > Bacillati > Actinomycetota > Actinomycetes > Streptosporangiales > Streptosporangiaceae > Sphaerisporangium > Sphaerisporangium sp. NPDC004334. Next base: position 16,065 of record NZ_JBSGDZ010000018.1, on the reverse strand, counting down.
CGGGCCGCGCGTCCACCCGAAACCGCCCCGGCGGACGTCCTGGACCCGCCACCGAACGTCTCAGACCCGCCACCGTAGGCCCCGGATCGGCCACCGAACGTGTCGGACGCGGGTGAAGACCCCCCATCGGACCTTCCCGACGCGGATCCGACGCCGCCGCCGGCCGCCCCGTACGCGGGCTCGGGTTCCCGGCCGGCGCGAGGGGCGGGGCCGGCCGGGGCGGCGGCCTCGGGAGGCGCGGCGGTCCAGACCATGGCGTCGGGGCCGGACTCCCAGCCGGCGAGCACGTCGTCGATGGCCGCCAAGGTCTGGTCGGGGTTGCTCACCGGGCTCGTCCTTCCGCGGGCGCGCACCGTCGGCCTGCGCAGGCCGGCCGCCGGTGTTCCCCTCGATGATGCCCGCCGGGTTCGTGCGGTGTCCACGGTGTTCACGCGCGTACCCAGGCCACCCCCTTTACAATGTAGATCACAGGAAGTCGACCGGTACTTTTGTCCTGGCGGACGGCGGATCGGCGTGCCTACCGGCCGGTGGGCCGTGATCCCTACCGTCGTGGACATGAGCGTGAACGCCGTGTCACTCGAAGAGGTGACCAAGAGCTTCGGGGCCGTCCGTGCCGTCGACGGACTGAGCCTCGACATCCCCCAGGGCCAGACGCTGGCCCTTCTCGGCCCTAACGGCGCCGGCAAGTCGACCACGATCGGCATGCTGCTCGGCCTGACCGTCCCGGACGCCGGGCGGGTGCGGGTCTTCGGCGGCGCCCCGAGCGCCGCCGTGCGCGCGGGACGCATGGGCGCCATGCCGCAGGAAGGCGGACTGATCTCCAGGGTGACGGTGCGCGAACTGGTCGCCTTCGTCGCCGGCGCCTACGCCGCCCCGCTTCCGGTGGCCGACGTCCTGGCCACCGCCCGGCTCACCGACCTGGCCGGACGCCGGGTGGACAAGCTGTCCGGCGGGCAGGCCCAACGCGTGCGCTTCGCCCTGGCCCTGGCCGGGGACCCCGACCTGATCGTGCTGGACGAGCCCACCGCCGCGCTGGACGTGGAGGCCAGGCGCGAGTTCTGGGACGGCATGCGCCGCTACGCCGCCCGGGGCAAGACGATCCTGTTCTCCACCCACTACCTGGAGGAGGCCGACGAGCACGCCGACCGCATCGTGGTGATCGACCGGGGCCGGGTGGTCGCCGACGGCACCAGCAGGGAGATCAAGCGCGTCGCCGCGCTCACCACCGTCAGCCTCTCGGTCGACGGCGAGACCTCCTGGCTGGGCCGCCTGCCCGGCGTGAGCATGGTCGAGATCCGCGGGCGGCGCGCCCACCTGCGCACCACCGACTCCGACGCCACCGTCATGGCGCTCGCCGAGGCGCGGGCCGTGCGCGACCTGGAGGTCTCCCCCGCCGACCTGGAGGACGCCTTCGTCGCCCTGACCGGCCGGGGCGCCGCCTCCCCCTCCCCCACCACCGCGGCCCGCGGGGCCGAGGAAGAGAGCGCCGCCTGATGCTCGGCTACGTCCGCCTCGAACTGGTGCGCGTCCTGCGGGACGTCACCTTCCTCATCTTCGGCGTCGCGATGCCCGTGGTGATGTACCTGATCTTCACCACGCTCGGCCTGGCCCCGGGCGACGAGAGGCAGGTCGCGTTGTTCGTCATGGTCAGCATGGCCGCCTACGGTGGCATCGGCGCGGCCTTCAACAACGGCACCGGCCTCGGCGAGGACAAGGCGCTGGGCTGGGTGCGCCAGCTGCGGCTCACCCCCCTCGCCCCCGCCACGGTCGTCGCGGGCAAGACGATCACCGGCATGGTCGTCGTCGTGCCGGCCATCGCCGCGGTGCTCGTGGCCGGCACGCTGGTCAACCACGTGGCCCTCAGCCCGGGCCAGTGGGCGTCGATCATCGCCCTGCTGTGGGCGGGCACGATCCCGTTCACGCTGTTCGGCCTCGGCAACGGCTACCGCCTCACCTCGCAGTCGGCGGGCATCGCCAACTTCGCGGCCAGCATGGGGCTCGCCGTGGTCGGCGGGCTGTGGATCCCGGCCGACCGGTTCCCCCGCTGGCTGAAGGCGATCTCGGAGTGGACGCCGACCCACGGATACGCCGACATGTCCTGGCGCGTCGCCTTCGGCCAAGCCCCGTCCCCGCGCTCGGTGCTCGTCCTGCTCGGCTGGCTGGCCGTCTTCGGCGCCTACGCGCTGTACGGCTACCGGCGCGCCGGCCGGGCGGCGTGAGCGCGCCCCTTCGCGCCGGGCGCGCCCGCGCGGCGGCTAGGTTGTCCCGGTGAACGAGCGGACCTGCGAGGGCCCCGACGACCGTCCCGACCCCGAGTTCGCGGCGCAGGGTCCCGACGCCAACGGTTTCATGATCTGGCTGGTGCTGCTGATCGTCCCGCTGGTGGAGGTCGTCCAGGGCGAGGCCCGGCCGGTGTGGGTCACCGCGCCGGGCCTCTCGGCCGTGGCCGTGCTGTACGTGGTGACGGTCAGGCTGGCGTTCACCGACGCCCGCCGGGCCGAGCGCCTGCCGCTGCCGGCCCTGGGCGCGCTCACCGTGTGGCTCTCCCTGCTGAACGACTCCTTCATCCTGCTGTTCCCCTTGTTCGCCATCGCCTGCGGGGTCGCGGTCAAGGGCATGGGACGCGTCGCCGCGGTGCTGGGCGCGGCCATCGTCGCGGCCACCGGCGTCACGGCCTTCCACGACGGCCTGCTCTCCGGCGGTGACCTCGACTGGGGCTCCCTGCTCGCACTGGGCTGGGGCACCTTCACCGCCGGGCTCGTCCCGGCGATCATACTGAGACTGTTCGAGGTGATCGCGCAGCTCCGCGAGACCCGTGAGGAGCTGGCCAGGACGGCCGTCGCCGAGGAGCGCCTGCGCTTCTCCCGCGACCTGCACGACCTGCTCGGCCACACCCTCTCGGTGGTCGTCGTCAAGGCCGAGGCCGTGCGCCGCGTCCTGCCGGCCGACGTCGAGGCCGCCGCCGAGCAGGCCCGCGACATCGAGCGCATCGGGCGCGAGGCCCTGGCGGAGGTGCGCGCCGCCGTCACCGGCTACCGGGGTCGGGGCCTGGCCGCCGAACTGGCGTCGGCGCACGCCGTCCTGTCCGGCGCCGGAGTGCGCCTGACCACGCGCATGCCGGTGGACGACCTGCCGCCCGAGACCGACGCGCTCCTCGGCTGGGCGGTGCGCGAGGGGGTGACCAACCTGATCCGCCACAGCGGGGCGCACGCGTGCGAGATCACCCTCGGCTCCGGCGACAATGGCATGGTGCTGGAGATCGTCGACGACGGCCGGGGCGGCGCCCGCCGCGCGGACACCGGCCATGGGCTGCGCGGGCTGCGCGAGCGGGTGAGGGCGGCCGGGGGGCTGCTCGAGGTGGACGACCCGCCCTCCGGCGGCTTCCGCCTGCGGGTCACGCTGCCGCGGGAGGCCCGGTGATCCGGGTGCTGCTGGCCGAGGACCAGGGCATGATGCGCGGAGCGCTCGCCCTGCTGCTCGGTCTGGAGGACGACATCGAGGTGGTGGCCCAGGTGTCCTCCGGGGAGGAGGTCGTCGCCGCGGCGCTGGAGCAGCGGCCCGACGTGGCGCTGCTGGACATCGAGATGCCCGGCCGCAGCGGGCTGGACGCCGCCGCCGACCTGCGCGAGCGCCTGCCGTCGTGCCGGGTGCTGATTCTGACGACGTTCGGGCGGCCCGGGTACCTGCGCAGGGCCATGGAGGCCGGCGCGTACGGGTTCATGGTCAAGGACGGCCCGGTAGAGGAGCTCGCGGCGGCCGTGCGCCGCGTCCTGGCAGGCGAGCGCGTGATCGACCCGGCGCTCGCGGCGGCCGCGCTGAGCGCGGGGCCGAGCCCGCTGACCGACCGCGAGCGCGACGTCCTGGCGGCCGCGGCCGACGGCTCGACCATCGCCGACATCTCCCGGCGGCTGCACCTGTCGGAGAGCACCGTGCGCAACTACCTGTCGGCCGCCATCGGCAAGACCGGCACCCGCAACCGCATCGAGGCCGCCACCGCCGCCCGCCACAACGGCTGGCTGTGACGCCGTCCGGCGCCGCTCTTCGCACCGTCGAGGCGCCGACCGGCTCGAACGCCCCGGCGAACCGGCCGTCCTTCGACGCGGAAGCTTCTCGGGGTCGAGCACGACAAGACGCTCGGGCTCGGCGTGAGCGCGCGCCCCTGGACGCCTTCCGGGCGCCGGCGCATGGTCGAAGCATGACCTCACCTTCGCCGGCGCGCTCCGTCGCCGTTCCCACGGCCGAAGAGACGCGGACCGCGTGGCGCCTGGTCGCCGCTCACCTGGCTCCCACCCCGGTCGACCCGGGGGCGGGCACCGCGCTGAAGCTGGAGAGTCTCCAGCCCGCCGAGGGCGCCAGCGCGGCGGCCGTCGCCGCGCTGCTCGCCGGGAAGGTGACACCGCACGGACGCATGGTGGCCGTGGTCTCAGGCCGCAACATCACCCTACGGGCCCTGGCCGCCGTGCTGGCACAGCCACGCCCCGGCGCCCCCTGACCCGCCCTGGGCCTGCCTGCCCGTCGTCGCCCTCGGTACCCGCGGCCCCGGCCCGTCCCGATGCCCGCGGGTGCACAGGGAAGGTCACCCGCGGGCCGGGAACGCGGGCGTGCCGGAGGTGGCGAGGGCGCGGGGGTCGGGGACGGGCGGCACGGGGCCGGGCTCGGAGGTGCGGCCGAGCGGGGACTTCTGCCAGGTGAACCCGTGCGGGAAGGTGGTCCGGGCGAGGGCGCGCTGGCCGTCGGCGTTGGGGTGGAAGTAGTCCCACTTGCTGATGTGGTCGAGGGTGAACGGGTAGCCGAACACCGCGCCCTCGTCGGAGCGGCACCCCGGACCGTAGGCCGCGCACGCCTGCCGCATCGCCTCGTTGTAGTCCTCGACGCGTTCTCTGACGCGGTCGCGGCGGGCCTGGTCCTTCTTCGCCATGGAGTCGGCGTCGGTCAGCATCGCCGGGCAGATGTGGCCGAGCGCCCAGAAGGCGCGGGCCACGACGTTGTCCTTGCCGATGCGCCACAGCCTCTTGAGGTCGGGGATGCTGGCCACGAACACCTTGACGCCGGCGGCGGCCAGCACGTCGAGCGCCCGCTCGACCCGGGCGCGGTAGGTGGACACCGGCGTCATGCGCGACTCGGTGGCCGTGCAGGCATCCTGCGCGCCGATCAGGATGGTGACGTAGGCGGCCTTGGCGGCCACGGCCTTCTGCGCCTGCCCCGCCAGGTCGGCGCTGGTCGAGCCGGGGACGGCGAAGTTGAGGTTGTGGCCCTTGACGGCCTGGCCGTAGCCGAGCAGGCGCAGGTAGTGGCTGTTCACCGAGGGGTGGTCGCCGGCCGACCACGACCGGGAGGTGCACGAGACGTACCAGCCGCACGCGTTGAAGCCCGCGCTGATCGAGTCGCCCAGCGCCGCCATCACCGGCGGCACCGGCTCGGCGGCGGCCGCGGCGGCGGCGGCCGTGCCGGGCGCGCACACCACCGCGGCGGCGAGAACGAGCGCGATCTTGCGGACCATGGTCACCTCCACCTGGAACGATCCATCCCGGGCGGGAGATCGAGAACCCAAGGTAGAGATCGGCAAGGGTGCGCTCTATTACCTCCGGGGAAGGCGTTGCTACCGTTGACCAAGTTCCTATCGCGGCTTGACAGCGAAGCAGGCGTATGTAGACGCCGATGACGCCCGCTCACCCGTGACCGGCGGGGGCGGTGAGACGGGGACCCGATGTCGAACGTGTTCAGATTCCGCATAAGGTGGGCAGAGTGAGTGTCGCGCTCGGGATAACCCGCCCCCCGCTGGTACGCACCATCCCCATCGATCACACCGGCGATCTGGTCGCGCGACTGCCACAGGCTCCCCCTTACGCCTGGGTCCACCGGGGCGAGGGCCTGGTCGCCTGGGGTGAGGCGGCCAGGGTGACGGTGCCGCCCGGTCCCGGCCGCTTCGACTGGGCCAGGGCGTGGCTGGCGACGGCGTTCGGCGAGGCCCGCGTGGACGACGACGTGAGCGTGCCCGGGTCCGGCCCGGTGGCGTTCGGCTCGTTCACCTTCGACCCCGACGCCCCCGGCTCGGTGCTGGTGATCCCCCGCGTCGTGCTGGGCCGCAGGAACGGCCGCGCGTGGCTGACCACGATCGGCGAGCCGCCGATGGAGCTGATGGCGCCCCCCTCCTCCCCTGGCCGCGTCGTCTACGGCGACGGCTCGCTCACCGCGCCCGGATGGCAGCACGCCGTGGGCCGCGCGGTCGGCGAGATCAGGTCGGGGCGGCTGGAGAAGGTCGTGCTCGCCCGCGACCTGGTCGCCACCGCCGAGCGCGACATCGACGTGCGCCTGCTGCTGGAGCGGCTGGCCTCGGCCTACCCCGACTGCTACACCTTCTCCTGCGCGGGCCTGGTGGGGGCCACCCCCGAGTTGCTGGTGCGGCACACCGGCAAGGCCGTCGAGTCGCTGGTGCTGGCCGGCACGACCTACCGCGGGTCCGGCCCTGAGGAGGACCGCGCCCAGGCGGCGGCCCTGTTCGCCTCCCGCAAGGACCGCTACGAGCACGCCTGCGCGGTCGCCTCGGTCCGCGAGACTCTTACGCCGCTGTGCGCCTCGCTCACCGTGCCCGACGAGCCCGAACTGCTGGTGCTGCCCAACGTGCAGCACCTGGCCAGCCGGGTGCGCGGCCGGCTGGCGGACGGCGCCTCGGTGCTCGACGTGGTGGCCGCCATGCACCCGACGGCGGCGGTCGGCGGCACGCCGACCCCCGTCGCGCTGGAGGTGATCCGCGAACTGGAGGGCATGGACCGCGGCGGGTACGCCGGCCCGGTCGGGTGGATCGACGGGCGCGGTGACGGCGAGTGGGGCATCGCGCTGCGCTGCGCCCAGATCCAGGGACGCCGGGCGCGGCTGTTCGCCGGCTGCGGCATCATGGGCGACTCCGACCCGGCGGCCGAGCTGGCCGAGGCCCAGGCCAAGTTCCGCGTCATGCGCCACGCCCTGGAAAGCTGAGGCGCGCGGCCGGCCCTCCGCGCCCCCGCTCAGCCTCCCGTGGTGTCGTCCTGGCCGCCCGCCGGGGAGGCCGCGTGGCGGTCGAGTTCGTGGGTGAGGTCGTCCAGTTCGGCGCCGCCGGCCATCAGGGAGGTCAGCTCTTCGCGGGTGATGGCGTCCCTGTCGAACCGCCCGAGGCTCGCGCCCCGGTTGAGGAGCAGGAAGCGGTCGCCCACCGGGAAGGCGTGGTGGGGGTTGTGGGTGATGAACACCACGCCGAGGCCCCGGTCGCGCGCCCTGGCGATGTAGCGGAGCACCACCCCGGCCTGTCTGACGCCGAGGGCGGAGGTCGGCTCGTCCAGGATGAGCACCCGCGCCCCGAAGTACACCGCGCGGGCGATGGCGACCGACTGGCGCTCGCCGCCCGACAGCGTGCCGACCGGCTGGTCTACGTCGCGGACGTCGATGCCCATGGCGCGCAGTTCCTCGCGCGCCACCTTTCTGGCGCGCGCCACGTCGAAGCGGCGCAGCGGTCCGGTGACCGGCTCGGAGCCGAGGAAGAAGTTCCGCCAGACCGACATCAGCGGGATCATCGCCAGGTCCTGGTAGACCGTGGCGATGCCGCGGTCCAGCGCCTCGCGGGGCCCGCCGAGCCGCACCGGCACGCCGTCCAGCAGGTACTCGCCCTGGTCCTGCTGGTGGACCCCGGCGAGGATCTTGATGAGCGTCGACTTGCCGGCGCCGTTATCGCCCAGCACGCAGGTGACCTCGCCCGCGCGCACGAGCATCGACACGCCCCGCAGGGCGATGACGCCGCCGAAGGTCTTGCCGATGTCGCGGACCTCCAGCAGCGGCGCGGCCGCGGCGCCCGGCCGGCTCGCGGGCACGGTGTCCGGCGTCATCGCCTGACCTCCTCGGCGTAGCGGCGCACCAGGCGGTTGGCCAAGGTGGCCAGCAGCAGCATCGCGCCCAGGAAGAACTTGAACCAGTCGGCGTCCCACCCGGCGAACACGATGCCCTTGTCGGCCATCCCGAAGATCACCGCACCGATGGAGGCGCCGACCGCCGAGCCGTATCCGCCGGTCAGCAGGCATCCGCCGATCACCGCGGCGATGATGTAGATGAACTCCTGGCCGATGCCGGCGTTGGCCTGGACCGAGGTGAAGCGCAGCGCCATGATCGAGCCGACCAGCCAGGCGGCGGTGGCCGTGGTCATGAACAGCGCGATCTTGGTGCGCGCGGCGGGCACGCCGACGGCCCGCGCCGCCTGCTCGTCGCCGCCCACCGCGAAGATCCAGTTGCCCGCCCTGGTGCGCATGAGGACCCACGTCGCCAGGACGGTGACGCCGATCCACCAGAAGATGGCCACCCGGAAGTCCACCCCGCCGGCGCTGACCGAGCCGGCCAGCAGGGCGCGCGCGCCCTGGTAGCCCTCGGCCCTGCGCAGCCCGCTCACCTGCACGGTGCCGGTGATGGCCTTGGTGACCCCGAGGTTGAGCCCTTGCAGCATCAGGAAGGTGCCGAGGGTGACGATGAAGCTCGGCAGCCGGGTGCGCACCACCAGCAGGCCGTTGGCGAAACCGATCGCCAGCGCCAGCGCCAGGCCGGCGAGCATGGCGGCCCACACGTTCCAGCCGAACCTGGTGGCCAGGGTCACCATCACCAGCCCCGTCGTGCCGGTGAGCACGCCGGCCGACAGGTCGAACTCGCCGCCGATCATGAGCAGGGCGATGGCGACGGCCATGATGCCCAGCGTGGAGGCCGGGTCGAGCCAGTTGGCCACCCCGTCGGCCGACCGGAAGACGGCCGACTGGGCGGAGAAGAAGGCGAAGACCGCGACCGCGCCGACCACCGAGCCGAGTTCCGGGCGGATCAGCAGGCGCCGGGCCCGCCCGGAGCCCGCGACGCGCTCGTCGGCGGTGAGACTGGTCACCGGGTGCCGCCCTGGGCGAGCTTGGCGACCTGGGCCGCGTTCTCCTTGGTCACGAACCCAGGGCCGGTGTTGACGGGCAGGCCGCCGCCGACGGTGTTGAGGTTGTTCTTGTACAGGTACAGGAAGGTGATCGGCAGCCAGCCCTGCAGGTACTGCTGCTGGTCGACGGCGAACAGGATCTCTCCGGCCTCGATGGCGTCGACGACGTCGGCCGACAGGTCGAAGGTGGCCAGCTCGGCCTTGGAGCCGCCGTCCTGGATCGCGTCGCGGGCGGCGATGGCGACCGCCGGGTTGAGGGCCAGCACGCCGTTGACCGAGGCGTCGCTCTGGAGCTTGGCCTTGATCTTGGAGGTGGCGTCGGCGAGGTTGCTCACGTCCACCTGGAGCCGTTCGACGGTGCCGCCGAGGGTCGCGGTGGCGCCGTTGCACCGCTGGTCCAGGCCGACGTTGCCCGCCTCGTGGATGACGCACAGGAGCTTGGTGACGCCCGCGGCCTTGAGCTTCTCCCCCGCGCCGCGCCCGGCGACCTCCTCCGACTGCCCGACGTGGGTGATGGCGCCGAACTCCTTGGAGCTGTCGGCGCCGGAGTTGATGGTGACGACCGGGATCTTGGCGGCGACCGCCTTGCCGATGGCCTCCTTCAGCGCGTCGGGGTTGGCCATGGAGACCACCACGCCGTCGACCTTCTGGCTGACGGCCTGGTCGATGAGCTGCGCCTGCTTGGCCGGGTCGCCGTCGCCCTGGTAGGTCACCGTGGCGCCGTACCGCTTGCCGGCGGCCTCGGCGCCGTTCTTGACGACGTCCCAGAACGCGTCGCCGGGAGCGCCGTGAGTGATCACGGCGAAGGTCCCGCCGCCGTCCTGTGCGCCCGCCGCCGCCGACGCCGGGGCGCCACCGGCCGCCGGGGTGGTCGGGTCGCCGCCGGAGCACCCGCCGAGCGCCAGTGTCGCCAGAGCCGTCGCCGCAACCAGGCGTGTGGTCAACCTCATGGTCACCTCCCGCACCGTCCCGGGGGTCGGGATCGGCCGCATGCCAGAGTTTGTAACCTCAGGTAACCTGCCTGTCAATAATTTGTCGTGACATTCGGATGTATGACCCATCGGCAGTCCTCGCCAGTACGCCAGGTCAGGGGGCCGCGCCGGGGCTGGGGCCGTCCACACCGGCGAGCAGGCGCGCACGACGGCGTCCCGCGGTGACCTGACACGGCCGTCGGCGGCGCCGGGCGCCCGTCTGGCACCGCCGGCCACCCGGAGGTACCCGTCTGACATGGGCACTTCCCCGGCGTCAATATTTGTCAGGACATTCTGATGTCCGCTAGCCTCGTTCCACAGCGATCAGTCACCGAGCCGGGAGAAGGCATGGGCACTCGACTCGACATCGACCTCGATCGCTCCAGCCCGGTGCCGCTCTACTTCCAGGTGGCCGAGCAGATCGCCGAGGCGATCCGCCGGGGCGACCTGGTGCCCGGGTCCCGGCTCGACAACGAGATCCTGCTCGCCGACCGGCTCGGGCTGTCGCGCCCGACCATCCGCCAGGCCATCCAGTATCTCGTGGACAAGGGCCTGCTCGTGCGCAAACGCGGCGTCGGCACCCAGGTGGTGCACGGCCAGGTGAAGCGCACGGTCGAGCTGACCAGCCTGTACGACGACCTGCGCCGGGCCGGTCAGGAGCCGGGCACCAAGGTGCTCTCCCTGGAGCCCATCGGCGCCTCCGACGAGATCGCCGCGGTCCTCGGCGTGCCGCCCGGCACCGAGGTGCTGCGCCTGGAGCGGGTGCGCTACGCCGCGGGCGAGCCGCTGGCCTTGCTGCACAACTGGCTGCCGGCGGGTCTCGGGCCGCTGAGCGCGAGGTCCCTCGAGGAACGCGGCCTGTACGAGCTGCTGCGTTCGGCCGGGGTGCGCATGCGGGTGGCCAACCAGCGCATCGGCGCCCGCGCGGCCACCCCCGCGGAGGCGCGTCTGCTGGACGAGCGCCGGGGGGCGCCGCTGCTGACGATGGTGCGCACGACCTACGACGACCAGGGCAGGGCCGTCGAGCACGGCTCGCACGTCTACCGGGCCTCGCACTACTCGCTGGAGGTCACGCTGATCGAACGCTGAGGGGCGGTCCCGGTCGTCTCGGCGGTCCCGGCGGTCTCGGCCGCCTGGTCCGGCTCATCGGGCTCGGACGCCCGCCCGGCTCGGCGCTTGATGTACAGCGTGGTGGCGCAGCCGAACAGCACGGCGACGACCAGGCCGACCCACGAGAAGCCCTTGAGCCAGCGGTCGGCGACGATGCCCAGGTAGTAGATGACGGCGGTGGTGCCGCCCGCCCAGGTGATGCCGCCCAGGACGTTGGCGATCAGGAACCGCCAGTAGGGCATGCGCAACGCCCCGGCCAGCGGCCCGGCCAGGATGCGCAGCAGCGCGATGAAGCGGCCGAAGAACACCGCCCACATGCCCCACCGGTCGAAGGCCTTCTCGGCCTTGGCGATGTGCCCGGGGCCGAAATGCTTGGGAAAGCGTCTGGCCAGCCGGTCGAACAGCGGCTGCCCGCCCTTGCGGCCGATGACGTACCCGATCGAGTCGCCGATGATGGCCCCGGCGCTCGCGCACACCCCGACCCACACCGGGCTGACGACGTGCTGCGCCGACAGCAGCGCGGCGCTGACCAGGACGATCTCGCCGGGCAGCGGGATGCCGAGGCTCTCGACACCGATCACCACGCCGACGATCACGCAGATCCACAGCGGGGGGATCGCCTGGAGCCATTCCTCGACATGCATGGCTCACACTTTATGCGGTGGGATGCCCTCTCTTGGCGTGCGCGGGAAACATCGGGGACTTCTAAGGGAGATCCCTGAGGGCCGCGTGGGCGGCCTCGCGCATGGCCGCGTGGACGCGGGCGTTCTCCGCCCGGTCGGTGCGCACCTCCACGATGCGGGGGCCCTCTCCCCGGATGGCCTTGGGCAGGTCGCCGATGGAGGACAGCAGGGTGTGCGGGGTGCCCGTGGCGGCGGCGAGGTAGGACAGGTTCACCCCGTGCGGAGTGCCGAAGACCCGCTCGAAGGAGTCGGGCAGCGCCGCCTGCGGCAGCAGCGAGAAGATGCCGCCGCCGTCGTTGTTGACGACGACCAGGCACAGGTCGGGCCGGGGCTCGCGGGGGCCGAGCACCAGGCCGTTCTGGTCGTGCAGCAGGGTGAGGTCGCCGATGAGGGCGTAGGAGGGCCCGTTGTGGGCGAGCGCGGCGCCCATCGCGGTGGACACCAGCCCGTCGATGCCCGAGGCGCCGCGGTTGGCCAGCAGCCGCACACCGCGCCGGGGGCGCATGGCCTGGTCGAGGTTCCTGATGGGCATGGAGGACCCGCAGAACAGCAGGGCGTTGTTGGGCAGCGCCTCGGCCAGGTCTCTGGCCAGGCGCGGCTCGCTCAGCTCGGCCTCGTCCAGCACGGCGTCGACGGCGGCGCGCGCGGCGGCCTCGGCGTTGCGCCAGGACCACAGCCAGCCGTCGTCGCCGGCCGCGACGGGGATCTCCACGGCCTGGGCGACCTGGGTGGCCGAGCGGGTGGGGTCGGGCCAGTGGGACAGGTCGGAGGCGACGACGATGTGCTCGCGCGCCTGCGTGAGCCACGACAGCAGGGGGCGCGACAGGCTGGGCCGGCCGAGCGTGACGACCACGTCGGGGCGGTGGGCGTCGGCGAACTCGGGGGCGCCGAGCAGGAAGTGGTAGGCCGAGATGGCGTGGTCACCGTACCTGGCCCCGCCGGTGGGTTCCGACAGCACCGGCCAACCGGCCATTCCGGCGGCGGCGACGTAGCGGCGCACGTTGGAGGCGCCGTCGCCGACCACCAGGACGCCGCGGCGGGTGGGCGAGACGTGCAGGCCCGCCGAGGGCGGGGCCACCCGGGCGCGCACCCAGGGCCCGGCCGCGCCGCCCTCCAGCGGCTCGCACCAGGAGGTGTCGCCGTCGGGGACCAGCGGCTCGCGGAAGGCCACGTTCAGGTGGACCGGGCCGGGGTCGCCGGGCCCGAGGGCGCGCTGGTAGGCGCGGCCGGCCAGCGACCGCCAGTACGCGACCTGGCCCGGCCGCTCCTCGGGCACGCCGATCTCGCTGAACCAGCGGACCGACGACCCGTACAGCTTGATCTGGTCGATGGTCTGGCTGGCCCCGGTGGCGCGCAGCTCGGGCGGGCGGTCGGCGGTCAGCACCAGCAGCGGGACGCCCGACTCGTGGGCCTCGATCACCGCGGGGTGGAAGTTGGCGGCGGCGGTGCCGGAGGTGCACACCAGCGCGACCGGCCGCTCGGACCTGCGGGCCAGGCCCAGGGCCAGGAACGACGCCGACCGCTCGTCGATGCGCACGTGCAGGCGCACGCGCGGGTCGCCGTGCGCCGCGATGGCCAGCGGCGCCGAGCGGGAGCCGGGAGCCAGCACCACCTCGGTCAGCCCGCAGCGCACCAGCTCGTCGACCAGGACGCCGGACAGCGCGGTGGCGGGGTTCACCTGCCCTCCTCGAACGGGACCTGCCGGGCGGCCCGCCCGGCGGGACGGGCGCGCGGGGGAAGGGGGAAGGCCCTCATCTAGGGGCGGCGCGGGAAGCGGGAGAAGTCGGGGCGGCGCTTCTCCTTGAAGGCGTCGCGGCCCTCCTGGGCCTCTTCGCTCATGTAGTACAGCAGGGTGGCGTCACCGGCGAACTGCTGCATGCCGGCCGCGCCGTCGCTGACGGCGTTGATGGCGCCCTTGAGCATGCGCAGGGCCAGCGGCGACTTGTCCAGCATCTCGCGGCACCACTGGACGGTCTCCTCCTCCAGCCGCTCCAGCGGGACGACCGTGTTGACCAGGCCCATGTCCAGGGCCTCCTGCGCGTTGTAGAAGCGGCACAGGTACCAGATCTCGCGGGCCTTCTTCAGCCCCACGGTCTCGGCGAGCAGCCACGCGCCGTATCCGCCGTCGAAGGAGCCGACCTTGGGGCCGGTCTGGCCGAACACGGCGTTGTCGGCGGCGATGGTGAGGTCGCAGCAGACGTGCAGCACGTGGCCGCCGCCCACGGCGTACCCGGCGACCATGGCGACGACCGGCTTGGGCAGGCGGCGGATCTGGATCTGCAGGTCCAGCACGTTGAGCCGGCCGATGCCGTCGGGGCCGACGTAGCCGTCGTCGCCGCGGATCTTCTGGTCGCCGCCGGAGCAGAACGCCTCGGTGCCGGCGCCGGTGAGGACGACCACGCCGACCTCGCCGTCGTCGCGGGCGGCGTTGAACGCGTGCTGGAGTTCGAAGAGGGTGGTCGGGCGGAAGGCGTTGCGCCGCTCGGGGCGGTTGATCGTGATCTTCGCGATGCCGTCGGCCGTCTCGTAGATGATGTCCTCGTAGTCACCGGACCGCTTCCAGTCGACAGTGCTCACGGTCACGCTCGCTCCTCCACTCACCTGCGCGTCGCCCGGCAGGGCACGGCCGGGACCCCTCTCATCGGGACTAACCTTACGACCGTGAGTGAGCGTCCTGTGCACGCGGTGGTCCTCCCTCCCGGTCCCGACCTGTTCGGCATGGTTCGCCGGGCGTTGCTCGACGGCGGCCCCGCCGTGCTGCCCCTGGCTCCGGAGCTGCCGGCCCCGGCGCTGCGGGAGGCACTGGAGGCGCTGCGCCCGACCCATGTGGTGACCGCCGGCGGGGTGCGGCCCCGGGAGGGCGGGGTCCCCGCGTCCGGGGACACCGCGGTGATCATCGCGACGAGCGGCTCGACGGGCGTCCCCAAGGGGGCCGAGCTGACCGCCGGCGCCCTGACCGCCTCGGCCGCGGCCTCGCTGGCCCGCCTCGGCGCCCGGCCGGGCGAGCGGTGGCTGTGCTGCCTGCCCGTCTCGCACGTGTCGGGGCTGGCGGTGCTGGTGCGCTCGCTGCTGGGCGGCGCGGCGCCCCTGATCCACGAGCGGTTCTCGCCCGAGGCGGTGGCCGCCAGCGGCGCCGACCACGTGTCGCTGGTCCCGACGCAGCTCAGACGCTTGATCGACATCGGCGCCGACCTGTCGGCCTTCCGCACGATCCTCCTCGGCGGCGCCGCCCCGCCGCCCGGCCTGCTTGCGGAGGCGCGCGCCGCCGGAGCGCGCGTGGTGACCACCTACGGCATGAGCGAGACGTGCGGCGGGTGCGTCTACGACGGCGTCCCGCTGGACGGGGTGGGCGCCGCGGTCGGGCCGGACGGGCGGGTGCGCCTCTCCGGGCCCGTGCTGTTCTCCGGCTACCGGCTGCGCCCCGACCTGACCGCCGCGTCGCTGCGGGACGGCTGGTACCTCACCTCCGACCTCGGCACGCTGGAGGAGGGCCGGCTGCGCGTGGTGGGCCGCGCCGACGACGTGATCAACACCGGGGGGCGCAAGGTGGTCGCCGGGACGGTGGCGGGCGTCCTGTCCGGCCATCCGGGGGTCCGCGACGCCGTCGTCGTCGGGCGGCCGCACCACGAGTGGGGCGAGGAGGTCGTCGCGGTGGTGGTGGCCGCCGACCCGGCCGCTCCCCCGGCGCTGGGTGAGCTGCGCGCCCTGGTGAAGGAGCGCCTGCCGGGGTACGCGGCGCCGCGGGCGCTGGCGGTGCGCGACCGGCTGCCGCTGCTGCCGAACGGCAAACACGATCTTGTCGCCATACGACGTGATATTTCCGGGTTTGGTGGCGCAAGAGAGGTTCGTTGACCACAATGTCGCGTCGAAGGGGAACCGTACGCCGCATCCAGCGCGTCATACCGACAGCAGTGGATCTAGGAAGGACGCCTTGATGAACCCAACCCGCAAGATGTGGATCTCCGCCGGAGTGGTGGGAGCGGTCCTCGTCGGGGGGATATCCGTCGCGGCCGCCGCCGCCACGGGACGGGTCGAGTCCGAGAAGGCCGGCCGGACGAGCGAGAGCTCGACGACCTACGCTCCGGGCGAGGCACCCGGCCAGATCCCCGGGCCCGGCGTCCCGGCCAACGCGGAACCCACGAGCGCGCCGTCGGTCTTCGTCGACGACCAGATGAACCGCGATCCCAAGAAGGTCGCCGAGTACTGGACCGAGAAGCGCCTGGAAGAGGCCGAGCCTCTCCCCATCCCCGTGCTCACCGGGGAGAAGAAGCCCAAGTAAGGCCGCACGAGCCGTCGCGGGAGGCGGGCCGCCGTACGGCGGCCCCCCACCCAGCCGCACAGGGACCGTTAACACCACCCCGGGGCGAGGAAAGAA